>NZ_JAWYAJ010000347.1:0-1748 GCF_034124845.1 Robinsoniella sp. | reverse complement strand
AATCATAAAATCCGAAGTTACCTGGGAGATATTCTTACGCCATCTCTCTTCATATTCCTGAAGGGGATGACCGCTGATATATACGCCCAGCACTTCCTTCTCAAAACTGAGCAGCTGCTCTTTTTCGTATTCCCCAACGTCCGGCAGCCTGATTTCAAATTCTTTTTTCTCTTCTTCACCCACCAGATCAAATAAAGACATCTGTCCGGTGAGCGAATATTTCCGTTCCTGGTTCACGCTGTCCATAATCTGTACATAGATCATCATGAACTGCTTTCTGGTTCCGCCCAGTCCATCCAGTGCACCTGCTTTAATAAAGCTCTCAATGGTCCTCTTATTGACTTCTTTACCGGACAGGCGTTCGATAAAATCTTTTAAAGACTTATAGGGCCCTCTGTTCATACGCTCCGTTACAATTGCTTCAATCACCGGCTTTCCAACACTTTTAATGGCGGACAGCCCGTAACGGATGGATTTGCCATCTACCGAAAACGCACTTTCTCCCACATTAATGTCCGGGGGCAGAATATCTATGCTCATCTGTCGGCAGGTGAGAATATATTCCGATACTTTGGTAGGGTTATCAATAACTGACGTCATAAGCGCCGCCATAAATTCTACCGGATAATAATATTTCAAATATGCCGTCTGGTATGAAACCACCCCATATGCAGCCGCATGGGACTTGTTAAATGCATACTTTGCAAAATCTATCATGTCATCATAGATTTTATTAGCGATTTTCTCATCGATTCCATTATTGATACAGCCTGCAACGCCTTCTGCTTCGTTTCCGTATACGAAATTCTGACGCTCCTTTTCCATAACAGAAGCTTTTTTCTTGGACATGGCACGGCGCAGCAGATCGCTTCGTCCCAGGGTATATCCACCCAGGTCACGTACAATCTGCATAACCTGTTCCTGATAGACGATACAGCCATAGGTAGGCTCCAGAATGGATTCCAGCTGGGGGCAGTCGTAGACGATGCTGTCCGGATTATTCTTGCCCCGGATGTACTGGGGAATGAAATCCATAGGCCCCGGACGGTACAGGGATATCCCGGCGATAATATCTTCCAGGCTCTGAGGCTTTAATTCCTTCATAAAGCTCTTCATACCGCCGCTTTCCAGCTGGAACACACCATCTGTCCTTCCGGTTCCAATCGAATCCAGTACCTCTTTATCGTTATAATCAATCAGATCCATATCCAGACTTTTTCCTGAGCTCTTTTCCGCCAGGCGCACCGCATTCTGGATTACCGTCAGGGTCCGAAGTCCAAGAAAGTCCATCTTTAAAAGTCCCAGTTCTTCCAGTGTGGTCATGGTAAACTGGGTGGTAATGGAACCGTCTGATGCCCTGGACAGAGGAACGTATTCGTCCACAGATTTCTGGCTGATAACCACTCCGGCTGCGTGCATGGAGGTATGCCGCGGCAGCCCTTCCAGCCTCTTTGACATATCGATCAGCGTTTTCACCTGGGGATCGGATTCATACAGGCTTTTCATCTCGCCATTCATAATCAGCGCTTTATCTATGGTAATGTTCAATTCATTTGGTATCATTTTTGCAATGGAATCCACCATCGCATACGGCAGGTCCATAACACGGCCCACATCCCGGATTACACCTCGTGCAGCCATGGTACCAAAGGTAACAATCTGCACCACCCGGTCTTTTCCGTATTTTTCCACTACATAATCAATGACTTCCTGTCTTCTCTCATAACAGAAATCCACGTCGATATCGG
>NZ_JAWYAJ010000346.1:2656-4931 GCF_034124845.1 Robinsoniella sp. | reverse complement strand
TAATGCTTTGGCGGGGTTTTTAAAAATGTTAAAATCATATGGTTGGTCTCATCTGCCCATTTACCAAAAACGAAATGGGTGGCACCAGGAATGATTTTTAATTGCGCTTTGGGAATAGAGTGTGCAATCAGCTTTGTGTGCTGCTCTTTGATCATATCGTGCTGTCCGGCAATTACCATGGTAGGAACGGTAATTTTGGCAAGCATTTCCGGGCGTACATGGGGTTCCTTTACCATAAGTCCTAATACGGAGGCGTTGTGTAATGCCTTTTTGTCAAATTTTGCTATAAAGGAACATAGATAATAGCCGATGATAATGGGAAACTGCACGGTAAATTTTACACCGGATGGGGACAGGTTGGCTCAGGCAAGAACCAGAAAGTCTATTTTAAATGTTGAGTTTAAGGCGATTTCCAGTGCCGCATTTGCCCCGTCACTGAATCCGATCAGTGCCGCATGGGTAACCCCCAGCTTTTGAAGCAGCATAACTGCATCTTTCGCAATCTGTTTCAGAGTAATGGTTGAATCAGCCGACATGGAACGGCCATGTCCCCGGCTGTCCATGGTAATTACTCGGTAATCCTTGGAAAATACTTCTAACTGACGCTGAAAGCAGGTCCAGTCTTCTCCATTCCCATGAATGAATAATACAGTATTTTCATTCTCACTATCGCCATATATGCGGTAGTAGATTTCGGCATCGTGAATATTCAGATAGCCGTCTTTTAACGCTTCGATGATAATCACTCCTGTTCTGTCTTGATAATCTCATTATAAGTGATATTTAGAAAAAAGCAATTGGAAAATGAAAGGAAATCTAAAAAAACAATTGTTCTGTTTTTTGAAAGGCAGTATAATAGTCGGATACAGAGAAAAGCCTGTGCAGAGAACCATATTCAGGCGGATGGGAGGATATATGGAATACATACCGGCTAAGACCATAGTAACCAAAACAAAGAGTGCGGATTACTGGTTTGGCATTAATTATAACATGAATATTTACAAGGGGTGCTGCCATGGATGCATTTACTGTGACAGCCGTTCGGAGTGTTACCGTATTGATGATTTTGGCCGGGTGAGGGCAAAAGAAAACGCCTTGCAGATCATCCGCGATGATTTGCGGAGAAAAGTAAAAACCGGAGTCGTGGGAACGGGTGCTATGAGTGATCCCTATAATCCATTTGAAAAGAGCCTGATGCTCACAAGGCATGCGCTGGAGCTTGTGGACGCTTTCGGATTTGGCGCTGCAATAGCCACAAAAAGTCCGCTTATTACAAGAGATATGGATATACTGGAGGGGATACAGGAGCATTCCCCTGTTCTGTGCAAGATTACGGTAACCACAGCAGACGATAAATTATGTAAGAAAATTGAGCCAGGGGTGGCACCTTCTTCCAGGCGTTTTGAAGCCCTGGGAGAACTTTCAAGCCATGGTATCTTCGCAGGAATTTTGCTGATGCCGGTGCTTCCTTTTATAGAAGACAGTGAAGAGAATATACTGAGCATTGTACGAAAAACGGCGGAAATGGGTGGTAAATTTATCTATCCCGCGTTTGGTGTGACCCTGCGCCAGAACCAAAGAGAATGGTATTTTGGGAAGTTGGAAGAATTATTCCCAGGTGAAAAACTGGCGGAGAAATATATCAAACGGTTTGGAAGTTATTATGAGTGCAGAAGTCCGAAAGCCAAGAAATTATGGGGAATATTCGCAAAGGAATGCGAAAAGTTCGGAATACGCTATAAAATGCAGGATATCATTTATGGCTATCAGAAGAACTATCAGGTAACCCAGCTGAGTTTGTTTGATTTATAATAGGGGGAATTTTATGGATCATAAATACATACGGTCAATAAAAATAGAATGGGAAAAAACAGACCCGGATGTTTACTACAGGGAGATAGAAGCGCTTACGTCTATAAAGGAGCTGGATTTTGAGCACAATATCACCTTTTTTGTAGGTGAAAATGGTTCCGGGAAATCAACGCTTTTAGAAGCCATTGCAGTGGCATATGGCTTTAATCCGGAGGGCGGCAGTGTTCATTACAATTTTTCATCAAAGGATACCCATACGGATTTATGGAAGTATGTGCGCATTGTTAAAGGTATTCGCAAAGCCAAGGACGGGTTTTTCTTAAGAGCGGAGAGCTTTTACAACGTGGCTACGCAGATGGAGGAGCTAGCCAGGACAACGGTTGGCGGATCCATGATGGACCCGGGGTTCCTGAGTGGCTATGGAGGAAAATCACTGCATCATCAATCCCATGGGGAAAGTTTT
>NZ_JAWYAJ010000346.1:0-2646 GCF_034124845.1 Robinsoniella sp. | reverse complement strand
GATGGGGTTTATATTTTGGACGAGCCGGAAGCGGCATTGTCACCACAGAGGCAGCTGACGCTTTTACTATACATAGCCCAGCTTGCAAAAGAGGGTTCTCAGTTCATCATAGCCACACATTCGCCTATCCTGCTTGGAATGCCGGATGCTGGCATCTATTCCTTTGATGATAACAGCATTTCATCCATAAATTATGAAGACGCAGAATGCTATCAGGTGATGGAGATGTTTATCAATCACCGAGAGGTGATATTAGAGCGCCTGCTGAACAGTGAGGATGAAGAGGTATAAATATAACTATATACTATATATAGAAGAAACTATTTATAATAGAAGAAACGGATGAATGGAGATATAAATTAAACTCTTTCGAATGAGAAAATAAAATAATTTTTTAAAAATGCATCCTTTTTCCACTGTCATTTGTCTAATGATTGTAAACACGTAAAAGTGCGAAAGAAATGCACTTTGAAAAAGGAGGTGTTCCATTGAAGCATCTGGTAATGAAAGCACAGAAAAATGATGAAGAGGCATTCATCAAGCTTATGGAAATAAATAAGCAGAGCATGTACAAGATAGCAAAATCTTATCTGCACCATGAGGAGGATATTGCAGATGCCATGCAGGAAACGGTATTAAAGTGTTATGAAAAGTTAGAAACATTAAAAGAACCTCGGTATTTTAAAACATGGCTGGTTCGGATACTGATTAATAACTGCAAGGACATTTTAAGACAGAATCAGACATTATGTCTTATGGAGGAATTCCCGGAACTGGCAGATCCGGATCTGCCCCAGGACAACCTGGAATTTACAGAACTTTTGAATTCTCTCAATGAGAAATATCGTACTATCCTGATCTTATACTACGTAGAAGGGTTTAATACAAGAGAAATTGCTGAACTTCTGGAAATGAATGAGCATACGGTGAAAAGCCGCCTGCTGCGTGCCAGGCAAAGCTTTGCCAGGGAATATCAAAAAGACATAGCATGTGCCGGCAGGTAGAGTGTGAAAGAAATCGCTCTCTATCCGGTAAGCATTCTAACCAGTAATAGGAATAGAGCAAATATGCTATTCATGGTGTAACGATGGAAAAAATAAGTATTAGAAAGGATGCCAAAATCAATGGGAAAAAATTATTCGGAAGAAGAAGTTAAAAAAATATTGAATGAAGATATTACAACGACAAATATAGTGGACCAGAAAATGAATCAGGCATATCAGGAAATACGCAGCAAAAAATCTGGAAGAGGAAAGCATCGTTCTTATAAGAAAGTAGTAGTTGCGGCAGCAGCAGCTGCACTGATTGCAACGACTTCTTTAGTGGCACTGGCTGCTAACGGATTCTTCCAGAAGGAAGTAGTACAAAGCAATGATTCTGTATCATACAAGTTTACGGTTGACTATGAATTAAGTACAAATAAAATCGAAGTGAAACCAGGGTATCTGCCGGAAGGGTATACAACAGAATTTGCAGAAAATAAATTCTGTAAAGAGGACAGCTGGGGAAATGGAATTTCCATCATTCCTATGAGTACAGCGGATATTAAGCGGTTAAACAACGAGTTTTCTGTGGATAAGATTGAAAATGTGGAGAAGACAACGCTAAATGGAATGGAAGCCCACGTGATTACCGTAAAGGAAGCGGAAAAATACAGGAGGGGAAACTGTGTGCTCCTGTTTAACCCGGAAGACGGTTATGTCATAGAGGTTTGGGGTTTTTATGACGTTCCGGTTGATGAATTAAAGAAAGTAGCAGACCAGCTTGAAATAGAGAAATCCCAGGATGAAACGGTCGCACTTCCGACGGCGGAAGAAGAGGAAAAAGAAAAGGGAATGCAGCAGGAAGACCAGAAAAGGGAGGAACAATACCAGAAGGCGAAAGAAGCAGGGGTTGGAGAAGACCGGATTGCACCTATCGGACAGGAAATTAAGGCTCAGGATTTTGATAATGAGGAACTTACTGCTTTAGGTGACGGATTCAATAAACTTGGATACACCATAGAGAGCGCACAGTATATAGATTCCATTGCAGACTATCCCAAAGAAAACTTCTATAATTACGATGAGGATATAGCATCCTGTCTGAACGAAGACGGCAGCCTGCGTGATCATCTCCGCCAGAAGATGGATGAGGATGGCAGGATGTCAATAGATGAAAGCACAGAAGAATCAGTGGGAAGTAAGTTCCTGGTTGTGGATGTCCAGGTAAAAAATTATGCAGACAAACCGGTGAATGCACCTTTATATCTGAGTACTGCAAGGCTTCAGTCACGCAAAGACGGAACCTATGATATGGACAGCAAATGGGAAAGCATGGCTGTTCCTATGGAAAACTGGCCGAGTCTGGAAGGTCCGGTCTATTTCGATCAGCCGCAGAATGTAGAGGGCAATGACAGAATCCATCAATTTTTCTATCGTACCCTAAATCCGGGTGAAACGTTAAATTATAAGCTGATGTATGTGGTGGACGAAGATATGACGGAAGAAATATTCCTGGCACCGCCGATTACCAGCGGAGATGCGGAACTTACAACGAAATATTTTTCCTTAAAAACTAATTGACAATTTGTGAAAGAAGTGATATTGTTAGTACTATAGTTGATAAGAGTAAATGCAATGAAGAGGAATAGTACAATTATTTCTG
>NZ_JAWYAJ010000345.1:0-5755 GCF_034124845.1 Robinsoniella sp. | reverse complement strand
AGTGAAGAAGTGGGATTTCAGAAACCTCAGATTGAGTTTATGAGATATGTGAAAACCCACATTCCGGACTTTGATGATACAGCGGTTCTGTTAATCGGTGACAGTGAAGCAAGTGATATTCAGGGGGCTGTGAATTTGGGGATCGATTCCTGTATTATAGGAAGCAAAAGTCCCCTTGCAACATATGAAATCAACAGCCTGGAAGAAATATTTGAGATTGTGGACTAGAGCGTGTTTGAAAATTCATTCCCGCCATCTGCACGCAGAAGCCGGGCTGTCTGCGTAATATGGAATGATTGATATATGCTTCCGGTGGGGACTGGTAAGGCTGCCCAAGAAAGTGATACTTTTACACAAGATAAAAGGATGACAACATCAATAAAACAGGTATAATGGTGATAAAAGGTTCTATAAGAGACTCTTTAAAAGTAATGATATATAAGAGTGTATTATATGGATGTGCAAAAGGAGATAAAAGTATGCATCAGAATGCAGTCAGAATACCAAAGGAAGAGTATCCCGGACGCTGGGCTAAGGTTCAGAAGATTATGAAAGATAATCGGTTAGATGTTATCCTGGCCTATAGTGATGACAGAGCTACACATGGTAACGCTTATGCCAGATATTATGCGGATTTACCAACTCATTTTGAAAATGTGCTGGTACTGTTTTTAGCTGACTGCGATCCGGTCATTTTGACTGGTCCGGAGACAGAAGGGTATGCAAAAGAAATTTCTGCAATTCCAAATATCAAAGTATTATCGGAATTTTCTGCTGAGGATGAAGACTATCCATTTTCTGCAGTTGAACCATTAAAACAGATTGTAAAACAGCTTGTGCAAAAAGTACCGGAAAGAGTGGGACTGGCAGGAAAGCTTTATATGGGAGCAGAGCTCTATGAAGCGGTAGAAAATGCCTTTCGACCGGCAAATCTGGTGGATGCAGATAAGCTGTTAGAGAATGTAAGAGGTCTGAAATCCCAGGCAGAAATCGCAGTCATCCAACAGGCATATGCGATTGCAAATGCAGGAATGAAGGCTGCTATAGAGGCTATTCGTCCGGGTATTACGGAACGTGAAATTGCTGCTGAGGCGGAATATGTTATGCGCAAGATGGGATGTGAAGGCTACGGGATTGATCCCATTGTGGCTTCCGGACCAAATACGAGGCATATATTGGCAAGGACAACCAATCGGAAGATTGCACATAATGATGTGGTAATTGTTACACTGGCGCCCAGGTATGAAGGCTATCATGGGGCGTGTGGAAGAACAATACTGGTTGGTAATCCCGGAGAAGAAGTAATAGCAGCTGTTGAAGCGTGTATTCGGGCACAGCATGTATGTGCAGAAAATTTAATACCTGGAAATATAGGAAGCCAGGTGGAGGCAATGGGCAGGCAGGTTATGAAAGAGGCAGGATATGAAAAAAATTTTATGTATTCCGGGCTTCACAGCATAGGGGTTATTGAATTTGAACCGCCGATACTGGGACCGTCCAGCAGTATAACAATTGAGAAAGACATGGTTATCTCTATCGATATTCCACTATTTGAGGCAAATATTCCCGGTATGCGTTTTGAAGACGGATATCTGATTGTGGAAAATGGAATGAAGAAGTTGACGGATGTTCCAACGTTTATTCAAAAATAGATATGATAATTGGCTGTTCTTTCGTGGATATAGTATAGTCTGTTTTAGTTTTTAATAATTTCCTTAAAATAAAAATGGCAGCACCCTGATTATGGGAGCTGCCGTTTTTAATGTGTGAGGTAAACGTTTTCATCCATTGAAGATCCGGGTCTGCTTCTACTTGTTATTTTATGAATCATAGGCTATAATGTCCCCATAGAATGTATGGAAACGGCATTGGAAAGTTTTATACCGGATTTTCATAATGTAGGAGTATAGAAGAATAACAGTTCTTGAACTGACACATCCTATGGCAGCAGGGGAGGTATTTATGAGGGAATTGAAAACAAAGCGTTTGATTATACGTAGATTTCTGGAAAGCGACTGGGAGGACTTGTACGAATATCTGTCCGATGAGGCAGTAGTCTATTATGAGCCATATGAGGTATTTTCCTGGGAAAAATGCCAGGAGGAGGCGAGAATCCGATCAGTCAGCAAGTCATTCTGGGCGGTATGCCTCCAGGAAAATGGGAAAATGATAGGAAACCTATATTTTGAAAGAGGAAAGTATGATACCTGGGAGATTGGGTATGTATTTAATCTAAAGTATCAGGGTCAGGGGTATGCGGCAGAGGCGGCTAAAGCACTGCTGGATGAAGGATTTCAGAATTGGGGAGTCCGCCGGGTAGTAGCTATGTGTAATCCAGGAAATCAGCAGTCCTGGAAATTGATGGAACGCCTTGGAATGCGGCGAGAAGGGTTTCTGGTAAAGAATATTTTCTTTAAGTCTGATGAGCATGGGAAGCCAATCTGGCAGGATACCTATGAATATGGAATTTTAAAAGAAGAGTGGGATAGAAATCAACGTGTCTGAAAGCAGCTTTGACTGCTTTTCAAACACGTTTTTACATTAATTATCGGATTGCAATGCCTCATAGCCCGTTTCACAGGTTCGAATTTTCATTGCACTTCTTATTTCATAGCTGAAAATTTTACCATCCCCTACTTCACCGGTAAACGCTGCTTTTTGAATAGCAGCAATCACCTTTTCTTCCCATTCCGGAGAGGATACTACGATTTCAAACTTGATCTTTGGCTGCATCATCAGATCTACCTGGGTTCCGCGGACAATCTCTTTATATCCGCGCTGTACGCCGCAGCCCATGACCTGGGAAATGGTAATTCCGTTTACCTGGATCACATCCAGCGCTTCTTTTACATCTTCAAATTTCTCTTCCCGTACAATTGCTTCTATTTTAATGATCATCATTCATTCCTCCTGTTCTTAATCAAAACCATTGAAAGACGGATAAGCACTTTCACCATGTTCTGAAATATCAAGTCCAAGCTGTTCCTCTTTGGGGGATACACGAAGGGGGGTGAACAGTTTTACAATTCCTATACAGATTAAAGTACCAACGACAGCAACAGCAACAGATATGAGAATGCCTATGATCTGCGCTGTAAACAGGCAGGTATCGCCAAATATCATCCCATCCCATCTAGCTGTGTTGTTAATGGAACTTCTGGCGAACAGGCCGGTTGCGATGCCGCCCCATATTCCTCCGATTCCATGGCATCCAAAAGCATCCAGAGCATCATCCACTTTCAGGTGCTTTTTAATAAACGTCACCGTAAAATAGCAGATTGGGCTTACCAGTGCGCCAATGATAAAGGCAGACCAGACAGGGACAAAACCAGCACCGGGTGTAATTGCCACCAGACCTACAACCAGGCCGGTGGATGCGCCTACGATCGTTGGCTTTCCTTCTTTAAGTACATCGATCAGCATCCAGGATAACAGTGCCGTTGCTGCTGACAGTGCAGAAGTTATAAATGCATGAGCAGCCAGTCCGTTTGCACCCAGGGCGCTGCCGGCATTGAATCCGAACCAGCCAAACCAGAGGAGGGATGCGCCAAGTACCACGAATGGAATGTTGTGTATTCGATATGATGTTGTCTCATACCCGCGTCTTCTGCCAAGAAAGAGGGCGAGAAGAAGAGCACTGATACCGGAACTGATGTGAACTACATTGCCACCGGCAAAATCAACGGAACCAATGGATGCAAGAAACCCGCCTTCTCCCCACACCATATGAGCCAGGGGATAATATACGATTACTGACCAGAGGGCGATAAACAGGAAAAGCGCTTTAAACCGCATTCGTCCAACCAGTGCACCTGTGATAAGGGCCGGGGTGATCATTGCAAACATCATTTGAAATGCTGCAAATACCAGATGAGGCAGGGTATGGGAATATGGACCGGCATCCATACCGACTCCTTGGAAGGAAAACCATCTAAAATCTCCGATTATGCCAAGATGGTTCCCTCCAAAGGAGAGGGAATAGCCAAATAATATCCACATTACAATAGACAGACCCATAACAGAAACGCATGCCATCATGGTATTACAGACGTTCTTACGGCGTACCAGACCGCCGTAAAAAAATGCCAGCCCCGGTGTCATGAGAAAAACGAAGGCGGCTGAGATTAAGAGAAAAGCAGTATCACCAGTATTCATAGAAAGACCTCCTAACAGATAAATTTAATGTGCTGTGGATTTATAAATAAAAAAGGCATTCAGATAATATTTGATATTATCTGAACGCCTTCGTTCGGATGTATCATAGCACAGTTGATTTTAAGATGCAAGAATTTTTTGTGATTCATTGGAAATTTGTTTTTATTGTGTAAAACTTGCTGATAGAAAGTTCCAGTAAGGGAAATGATAGTTTCGTGGCAATGTGGAATAATAATTGTGAAAACAGATACAGAAGGAGGAAATAAATTGAAAAAGCAACAATATGGATACGTTCGTGTATCAACCAAAGAGCAGCACACGGATCGGCAGATGGCGGCAATGGAAAAACTGGGGATTATGCGTAATCATATCTATGAAGATAAACAGTCAGGAAAAGACTTTGAACGTCCCCAGTATAAGAAGCTTATCAGAAAGTTAAAGGCCGGTGATGTGTTATATATCAAATCAATTGACCGGCTGGGCAGGGATTATGATGAAATCATTCAGCAGTGGCGCAAGATTACAAAAGAGATGGAAGTGGATATTGTTGTGATTGATTTTCCATTATTGGATACAAGAGCCCGGGAAAATGATCTTACAGGTATTTTTATAGCTGATTTAGTTTTGCAGATTTTATCTTATGTAGCCCAGGTGGAACGTGAGAATATACGGCAGAGGCAGAAAGAAGGAATCGAAGTAGCAAAGGTGAAAGGCATTCAGTTTGGAAGACCTAAAAAAGAGCTGCCGCCGAATTTTTCTGTTGTTTATGGGCAGTGGGAAGAGAAACACATCAGTGCCAGGGAAGCGGGCAGACGGCTAGGTGTAGACCATAAAACATTTCATAAATGGGTAAGTCAGGTACAGAGAGAATCAAGGGCAGGCATATGACAGGTCTGTCTAAAAAAATAGAAAAATGGAGAAAAAGGTAGACTTTTTTCCCCACTTCTTTTTACATAAAAATGACAGTCCGCATGCAGGCATAATCCTATAAGGAAGTCGGCAGCTGGCTGTCATTTTAAAGACCCTGGTAGCTTTGCGTCGCAGACTTTCGCCTGTTTTGCTATTTACGTTTCTATGGTTTTTCTATTGTGTAACTCATTGTATCACAGCTGTGGAAAAAAGTCTGATTTTATCTCCAATTATTTCCAATAAAATAAATGATATTTATAGGATCAGTCCTGGGCCTGTTTGATGCCGGATACGCTTGTATATTAGAAAAAAGATTTAGACCGGAGGAATGCCAAGTGAATAGAAAAATAAAAAGAATATTAGCGATTATTTTATGTCTGGGAGTAATTATTTGCAGTCCGGGTATAACGGAAGCGGCAGATAACATGCCGTCGGCAGAGGAAGAAACGGTGCAGGCCTCCGGGCAGGAGAAACCGTCTGCGCAGGGAGATAAAAGAGAAGAAAATGATACAGACAAGGTTACCAATCTTGATTCAGATCAACAGCGTCAGCCGGTTATTTACTGGGATCCTTCTGCCGCAGCAGATGGAAATGGGGATGGCAGTAGTGAACAAAGCCCAATAGCAGATTTTAAACAGGTACTGACAGAAGCAATGGAACTCAGGGAAAAATTAGAGACAGAGATTACCGT
>NZ_JAWYAJ010000344.1:15436-21993 GCF_034124845.1 Robinsoniella sp. | reverse complement strand
GCTGCTGATGCAAGTTCACTATTTGTAAATTTCTCAACCATTTGTTCATGTTTGGTGATGATGAATTCAGGGTCAATATAGCCTGCTTTGTACCAGCGGTTCAGCACTTCCAATGCTTGTTTTGCTTCTGGCTGAATAGGACCATATTTGAGTTCTCCATCTTCCTCATAATTACACAGATAAGTTCCAAAGGCTCCGAATATATGTCCAAAGCCTAACATACTCTCACCTCCATCTCCTGCACCAAATGCAGGAATATTCAGCTTCTCTTTTATGGCTTTAAAAGCCGTTTCCATCTCATCAATCGTCTCCGGTGCTTTTGCAATGCCTGCCTGCTCCAAGAGATCCTGACGGTATGCCGTAACACTACAGTTAGTTGCCAGAGTCCATAAGTTAAACATGGCATAATTTTTGCCATCCTTCATGAAATTCTCCCACACACTTTCCCCCATGCCACTCTCACGCTCTAGCCATTCCGAATATTTAGGGGCATGTTTTTTTATCAGTTCCACCGGAACCTCTGCTAAAACTCCCTGATCCACAAGATGCCAATAATCGGTTATATTAAATTCAACCATATAATCGGGAGTATCACCTGATGCAATTTGCAGATTAACACCTTCTTTTCCGGGACTTACATGATATTCAAATTTTACATTATACTTTTCCTCTAATATTTTACGAACTTGCTGATCCTCCGTATACTTCTCCGGCCAAGGAATCGCTAAGTCCAATACCATAGGAGTGCTTTCTTCCGCATTCGTTTTGGAAGCCCCTTCTGCTGTTGATTCTGAAGCAGATTTGGAAGCGGACTCTGAATCTGCTTTTCCTCCACAACCAGATAATAGTCCGGCTGCCATGGACAAACCCAGCACAAAACATAAGATTCTCTTTCTTTTTGTCATTTTTCTTTCCTCCCTAATATTTTTATTTATAATGAATGTGCATCTTAACCCTTAACAGAACCAACCATAATACCTTTCACAAAATATCTTTGTAAAAATGGATAGGCTATCAACATAGGCAGAATTGTAACTACGGTAATAGCCGCTTCCAACATTTTCGAAGACGGCATCACGCTTCCTGCCTGTATTTTGGCCATTAATGTATTTATGGCACTTACGCTGCTTGGATTGTTCTCCAGGGTGATTTTTCTTAATATCGCTTGAACAACAGTCTTATCATTGTCTTGAATATATAGCATGGCATCATACCAGGAATTCCAGTGACCAACTAAAATCCAAAGTGTAATCGTGGCAAGGATGGGCTTTGATAATGGAATAATGATTTTATACCATATATAAAACCAGTTTGCTCCATCCATAATGGCCGCCTCCTCAAGGCTTGCGGGAATAGAGCGGTAAAAGTTACGAACAATAAAGATATTATATGCCCCCAGCATACTTGGTAAAACAAGTGCCCACACACTATTGAACAAGTTCAGATTTTTCACCAATAAGTACGTGGGAATCAACCCTCCACTAAATAGCATAGTAAATAAAATGAAGTTTGTAAATAAGTTTTGAAAAGGCAAGTCTCTCTTAGAAAGGGGGTATGCCGTCATTGCCGTGAATACAACGCTTATAGAAGTACCAAGCAGGCAGCGAACGATGGTATTTACATATCCTGTCCAGACCGCATCATAGTCCAGTAAAACCTTATACGCATTCAGGCTAAGCTCCTCCGGCCATAAGGCGAACCCGCCTCCTGCAGCCGTTTTACTAAGGGAAATGACCACTATGTACCAAAATGGATAAAAGGTAATGACAAGAATCAGCGCCATGACAATGACATTAATGCAATTAAAAGTTATTTCTCCTTTGCTCTTTTTAATTTTATTTTTATTCTTTACCATAATGCATTTTCCTTTCCACCCACTTTTTTCACTATAAAATTCACGAGCACAATCATGATTAATCCGATTACGGATTTGAAAAGACCTATTGCGGTAGATAAGCTATACTGCATATTTTTTAGGCCCAATCTATATACGTAGGTATCGATGATATCTGCCACCTCATATACGGAATCACTGTAAAGATTAAATACCTGGTCAAATCCTCCGTTCAAAATTCCTGATAAGCTTAAAATTAAATTGATACAGATGACCGGAAAAATAGCCGGCAGGATAATGTAAACAATATTTTGTATTTTGTTTGCACCATCCATTTTTGACGCTTCATACATCTCTTGGTCAATACCTGCAATGGCTGCGAAATATAAAACAGATCCCCATCCAAAGCTTTTCCATACCTCACTTAGAACTAATATTCCCCGGAAGTGCTCCTTACTTCCCATAAACATAACCTTTTCCATACCAAAGAATTCCAAAATACTATTAATTGGACCATTAATGGAAAGTAGTGAAAAGAAAATACCTCCTAAAATTACCCACGACATAAAATGTGGCAGATATGCAAAGGTTTGTACTACTTTCTTAAAACGGGGATGAATTAATTCATTTATAAGTATTGCAAAAATAATAGGTGCCGGGAATCCTACTATCAGTTTTGCAAAACTAATGATCAAAGTATTAAACACCGTCTTCCAAAAATATGGATCCTTAAATGCCTGTTCAAAATACTGAAAGCCTGCCCATGGACTACCCAAGATTCCATCCGTAATACGGAACTCTTTGAATGCCAGTACAACCCCATACATAGGTCCATAACAAAACACGACAAAATAAACGACACCGGGAATCATCATGAACAACAGCATTCTGTTACTTTTAATAGATTTCCATAATGCTCTTCTTGATAAGGCACTTTGTTCCTTTTTCTTTTTTGGTAATGGACTCATTTATTACCCCTTCTTTCTATTTCATATTATAGTTAAACTCTTACCTCTAATCCATGATAATATTTGTAAATACTATGATATTTCCATAACTGTTTTATGTACGTACAGCGTTAAATACTGCATCTGCCTTTTAACCCCCTAATACTCCAAAACTATCATCTGATGACAATCTACCTGTGGTACAATAAAGGATATGCATCCATCCACTTGCTGGAATGGGATGCTTTGCCCCTGTAGAGCCAGATAGATATTTGTTACTTTTTCCGGGAGCTTTACCGTCATATCCACGTCATAAAGTGGAACTATATCTTCAATTACTTCCATCGGATAAACACTCTCCCCGATATGACCTTCTCCCCGGATGCTTGTATAAGCAAATAATAAATGTGAGATATATCTTCGGTCTGAAATCTGTTTTGACAATGTTACAATCCCTCTGTCTGGGAGGGAAACCTCAATAGTCCTGTTTTCACCCAAAAGAGTATCTATGGCTTTCTTTATCAACTGCTTACTGTGAAGGCTTCCCCGTTTTCCATAATCACGGAATAAGTCCCAGCCAATATAGATTGTCTTGTCAGTGACAATACCTGCCGGAAACTTTTCTACCGGGTTATTTGGTGTATGCTGATGGGAGCAGAAATGCCGGATGTCTCTATTGAAATATGAATTCTGCCTTTCCACAAAAACCTCTCCTTTTACATTCGTAAGTAGATATCCCTGTTCATACATCACCCTTGCTGCCACCTCTGGCATTGAAGAATTCCATAGAACGTAGCTGGGCTTATATTCCACAATTCCGGCAAAATCTGCACCGAACTCCAATGCAAATACATCTGCATCCTGATAAAGTCCGCTCCTCCCGCTAGCCAGTATTTTTCCATCCTGATTCAGATAGGCTGTCAGCTTTTCAACAAGTACCTTATCCAGTCGGATAGTGTCTGGTAAAATTAAAAGCCGGTACTTAGTAAAATCCTCCTCGCAATCTATGAAACTGTAAAGATAATTTCCTTCCAAAAGGACGCGATTCGCCCCGATGTCCCCCAGAATTTCAAATCCCTGTCTGCAACATTACAATTCACGGCCTCTTCGCTTAACACAGCGATATCAGCACAGTGCACTGCATCTTTACACCATTTTTCTTTTTCTTCCACTTCCTGGTAAACTGTTCCGATTAAATCATAGGTTGCCATATCCATACGGCCGGAAGGATGTAGCTGGTCCCCAATTGAACATTTTGCCCCCATTGCCAGTGATAAGGCGCTCTCATATCTCAGTGCATTCGGATGCTTAAACCCACCGAATTCTCCCCATGAGCTGTGGAATTTTCCTGTCATACCTAGATACTCCATTCCCAGATTCGCTGCATAAGAAGCAGACATAGGAAAATGGTCATACCCCCATCCTCCCGTAGGCAGGCTCTCCAGTTCCAGATGCGTATTATATGAAGCAATGTCACGCCTTCCTCTGGATATATGTCCCCCATTATGGAATACTGAACATGTCTTACTATACTTACGTACAGTTTCCATAACCCTCTTTGCATAATTTTCATACACTAATTCCGCCTGTTCCATTACTGCTTCCATGTCTCTGAGATCCTTCCCTCTTGCCAGGATATCTCTTCGGCAATTATGGCAATAACAAGGCCTAACTGCCGAAATATCCAGAAAAATCCCACATGGATGATAAAGTTGCATTACTTCCTCAATTTCTTCTAATAGAAGTTCTAAATAGCCTGAACCAAAGCACAGCGCATGATAGCCAGCCTTAGATACAAAATCTGCCGGTGTATCCGCACTGTCATCGCTCCTGCGAACCAGCCACTCCGGGTGCCGTACTGCTTCTTTCTCATCCAGGCCTGCCGATAAATAGATGGGAGCTTTTATACCAAGTTCCTCACAAACATTTAACTGTTCACCCAGTAAATCAAAGTTCAGATTTGGATGCATTACATTAACTTTCGTCGGGTGATAAGACCATCCATGATGACACTTTGAAAATAAGGTAACAGAATCCACATGACCTCTGATTAATGCCTCTCTAAACTGCATTTTATCAAACTCTTTTCCTATGTGGGCAATGTGTTCTGATGTGTGGAAATCCAAATGTACCTGCCTAAAACGTAATCTCTCCATAGAATATGTTCCTTTCTATTCTGTCAATCCCAATTGATTTTTGAGATATTGACGATTTTTACTTTACCTCTGCCGAATTGAATGCCATTCTTAACATAGCCATACGTTTATCTTTTTTTATTATTATAAGTAAAACCTTACCTCTAATCCATGATATTTTCGGCAAATACCATGATATTTTGGGAATTTCTGATATATAAAATTAGTATGACAGTTGAGATCAGACTGCTTAGTATGTATAAAACTACATAAAAAAAGAAGGCACCGGCAATGCATGCCTATCTGCCCTCAATCAAGTACCTTCTTTTTGCTCTACCCAATATTTCACAGTCCCCTACCAATAAATCTCCCAATCCTTCGACAATCTCGTCAGCAGCTCCATATAGAAGTAATCTCCCCAGATCACACATTCATCCACGCCTCTTTGTGCACTTCTGCTTACTGCTTTATCTTTGCAAGCAATTTTTCATACCACGCAATTTCAAATTCTGCTTGATCAATGGAATACTGGAGTGTCGACAGCTGAAATTCCACTAAGTCGATTACTTCCTGACCCTGAGAGGTTACATCTAAATCACAATACCTTTCTGCAATAGCAGTAAGATACCTCAGCTCTTTTTTCACAGAAACAATATATTCGGTGATAAGCTCAGCTCTTTTGTTTCGGGGAATCATCCCCATAAAAAACAGTTTACTCAATTCCATGTTCTTATGTTTGCCTGTCTCCATCGGTAACAATAACCATTTTTGCAAATTGTTTTTACCTATATCGGTTATTTGATATATTTTTTTGTTGACCCCTTTATCTACTTTTTCGCAGTAGATGATCGCTTGATGGAAAAGCATTTTTTTGATGGCAGCCTGAATGCTCCCCATGCTATCACTAGCCATAGGCCCAAAGTTGTTTTTGATATTCGTATGCAATTCATATATCGTCATGTCTTTTATCATTAAAAGTCCAAGAATAATTTTATCCATACTGCTTTTCCTTTCTCTCAAGCCTTTTTCTTCTTAAATAGAAGGCAATCACTAAATTCAGCGCAATGGATGCAAGACCGATTGTAGGAGCTATAAGATACTCTCTGCCAGTTTCCATCTGAATGAACCCCTCCAATAGCATTGGATTGAGTAAAGAATTTTGTACAGCATGTGTGAGAACACAGGGCCAGACGGAATCGGTAATCCGCCGGAATTCCATGAGCTGCACTGTCCAGCAGATCATCGCAATGATTGACATGAAAGCTAACGACAAACGGCTGCCAGACCATATAAGCGAGAACTGTTCTGTAGGAAAAAAATACAAATAATATGGCAAATGCCATATACCCCAAACGCTTCCTACAATTAGATACATAATCCATTCATTTTTGAATTGTTTTTCTACTGCGCTGGATAAGTAACCTCGCCACGCAAACTCTTCAAAGATATTTTTAATAATACTTGGAATAATTCCTATCAAAAAGGCGCTTATAATTCCTGTAATTCGAAAAGAATCAAAGTAAATCCAATTTGTTGCAGCTCCTAAAAGTATTACCACCACAGCAACAGCAGGGTAAGATAAAATCGAAAATAAATACCAGCGGAGGTTCCCACGCAGATGGATTTTCGTATGCAGATCAC
>NZ_JAWYAJ010000344.1:14945-15426 GCF_034124845.1 Robinsoniella sp. | reverse complement strand
ATCACTAAAGCGGCATTGCTTTGCCAATATAAGCCCTAAAATTGTCAGAAAAGGCAAGATGAGCCAAACTAGCATTCCCAGCGAATCGTCGGACGGAAGTTCTGGCTGTAATTTCTCAATAAGCAACCCTATCCAACCACTGCATACTGTAATTACAGTAAAGATGACCAAGCCAGTCCGATAGTTAATTTTTGTGTTCGGAATCATAAAATCGCCTCCAATCATTACTATTAGTATATTACTAATAGTAATGCTATGGCTCCATCTTGTCAAGATCTAATTTTTTGCCCAGTTATGCCTCCCAATATTATGATTTGGAAGAAAATTTTATCGCAATTGGCCTGCCATGCCGGGGCAGACTACTAATCTCTCGCTGCCTCCGCCATTGCCAGCACATTTTCCGGCGGAACATTTCCCAACAGTTCCTCGTGACTGGGGGAGACTACCAAGCCGGGGCCTAGAATATCCTTCACACGATGCA
>NZ_JAWYAJ010000344.1:0-14935 GCF_034124845.1 Robinsoniella sp. | reverse complement strand
ATGCACCTCATCCCGGATCTGCTGAGGCGTTGCGTTTACAAAAAACGACTGTGCATCAATTCCGCCCACAAATGCCAGATCATTTTTATATTGCTGCAATTCTATAGCACTCATACCATATGCCTGTGCCTGAAGAGGATGGAGAATATCAACTCCGGCGTCGATCAGGTCCGGTATAATCTGATGAATGGATCCACAGGAATGAACCATCACTTTTTTGCCATGTTTCTTTCCTACATCAATCAGCCTCTTTAGGGATGGCATAACAAATTTCCGAAAAAGTTCCGGTGAAATCATAAGATTCCTCTGGGTACCAAAGTCATTTCCAATAAACATAACATCTGAGCGGTGCCCTGTCTCCTTTAGCATTTTATCGTTAGCTGCCACATAATAATCCACAATGTGCTCCGTAGCCGCCTCGACAACTTCAGGATCCGTATACATTTTCACAAAATAGTTTTCCATTCCAAAAAAATTACATAAATCCTGGAAAAACCCGCTCCATATCCCACCCAGAATCATTTTATCCTGATGCTTGTCCATCTGGGCAATCACCTCAGCAAAATCAAAATTGCTCACATCCGGCCATGGATATGCATCAATTTCACTGATTTCCTCACATTCGGCAAAACATCCGGGACAGCTTAGAGAAATTCCTCTCTCCATGTTCCAAAAATAATCAAATGCTGGCTTCCCGTCCGGCGCATGGTAACAGTTTACGCCTCCAATCCAGCGGACATCATCGTTTAAATAGTTAAAAATAGCTTCACGATCCGGTTGTATCTTCCAGGCATGTGCAAGCAGCGGAATAATTTCATCACTGGGATGCCCGGTCCACATTGCCCCCTCCGGTACTTCTTTTCTATTAAATACACTCATTACTTTTTCTCTAGCATTCATAGTTATGCCTCCATATTATTATCTGCAACTGCTGATATAAGCCAACCGGCTCATTTTCTCCGCCGATGCGAGCCGAATAGGTCATTTTTTTCTGCCTGTAAAAGCCGAATTATTCATTCTCTTCTGCTCCTAAAAGCCGAATTGTTCATTCTCCACTGCCTCTAAAAGCCGAATTGTTCATTCTCCACTGCCGCACAGAGTGCATGGTATACCGGAAGATGCAGTTCCTGGACCCGGTAAGTTTCACTTTCCGGCACCGCAATAGTTACATCACAAAGTCCGCCCAGGATACCTCCTCCTGCTCCCGTAACGCCAATTGTTTTCATGCCCAGCACTTTTGCCACTTTTACAGCGTTTACTACATTCCTGGAATTTCCGGAAGTTGTGATTCCAATCAGCACATCCCCGCATTTCCCGTACCCCAGTACCTGCTGTGCAAAAACAGTATCCGGAGATACATCATTGTTAAACGCAGTCATCAAAGCCGCTTGAGATGTTAAAGAAATAGCGGGAAGTGCTCCCTGCAAATAATCCGCCAGGTTCTCTCCCTCAAATTCCCGGTCTATTTTTTCTCTCAGGCTGGCAGATAATGGCCGCTGCAGCCGGAATCCCTTCATAAGCTCACCAACGATATGCTCTGAATCTGCTGCACTGCCGCCATTACCACAGACCAGCACCTTATTACCCATACGGTAACACTCCGATAAAATGGAAAAAGCAGATTCAATTTCCACTGCAAATTCTTTTAATGCCGGGAAATTTATGTAAAGGCAAGTAAAAATATCTTCTGTTTTATCTTTCATATTGCATACCCCTGCTCCTGTTCAATTCCATTCCAATCCCTGCCCCGTTCCCCAAAGCCGTAGTCAGTGCCGCCATATCCCCAATGGACTCTGCCAGCTTTGCCGGGAGAATTTTGCAGTGTTCAGCCGATGCCGGGAGGCATTCCCTTTCCACTGCTCTGGTCACCGCCGGCATAAGCAAATCATAATTCCTTGCAAATATGCTTCCTCCTATGACCGCCTGAGGGTTTAGAATATCAATTAAAATTGCAATTCCTCTTCCCAGATATTCCCCCGCTGTATCGCATATTTCCCTGCACAGTTTATCCCCTTCTTTTGCAAGTCCAAACACATTTTTTGCTGTAATTCCAAGTTCTGTCAGCGGATGTTTTTTGCCCCTCTGGGTTAGCTCCATTACTTTTAATTCCGCCAAGTTGGCAATTCCACCGCCGCTTCCAAATCCCTCAAAGGCTCCGCACTTTCCGAATCCCACGGGACCGAATTCCGACAGTCTCACATGCCCCACTTCCCCAGCCATATCCCTGCAACCTGCATATAATTTTCCATTTAAGACCAGCCCCGCTCCAAGGCCCGTGCCACAAGTCAGAAACACCAGATCCGACAGCCCCTTACCCGCACCGTACCTCCATTCCGCCAGTGCCCCGGCATTTGCATCATTCTGCAGATATACCGGTAAGCCAAACCTGTCTTTCAAAAAGGCAGTAATCTCTACATGATCCCAGCCCGGCAGATTGGGCGGAGAGAGGATGCATCCCGATTTTGTGTCAAGAGGACCGCCGCAACTGATACCAATACCGCTGTAAAGGTGTATCTCATTCCCAGCAATTTTATGAATCAGTTCTTCTATTTTCTCCAGTGCATGTTCCGGCTTCGGATATTGCTTTGTCTCAAAAACTTCTTTTCTTCTGATAAGTATCTGTTCTTCGCTGGCTTCTCCGTCCAGAACCGCACATTTCGTACCACCGATATCAACTCCCAGTAATTTTTTCATATTCCGCTTCCCCCAGATCCAAAATAGGTTTTCTCCAGTTTTATTTTTTCTTCTGTATCCATGGATTTTAAATGGCTCAAAGTGTACTCCAGTCCAATTTTTTTCCATTTTCCTGCTCCGGCACTGTGATAGGGCATTATTTCAACTTTACGGATGCACCCGAATCTTTTCTTAAGCTTTTGCACCGTCACCAGATGTTCTTCGTCATCATTCACCCCCGGTATGATGGGGCATCTGAGAATTACATCCTTTTTCCCTTTATTGAGCAGCTCTAACGTCCGGTAAACGTCTTCATTTCCTCTGCCGGTATACTTCATATGCTTTTGGCTGTCCGAATGTTTAAAATCCAGCAGGAACAAATCTGTCACTTTCATGATCTCTGACAGAGCATCTCCGGCACCAATGCCATTTGTTTCAATTGCCGTAGAAATCCCCCGTTCCTTGCAACCCTTTAGCAGGGTAATCAAGAAATCCTTCCAAATAGCAGGTTCCCCGCCGGAAAATGTGACACCGCCGCCGCTTTCGTCAAAATATTTTTTATCTCTTGCTGCTATTTCCAAAATTTCCTCATGGTCCATCCATGTACCAATCCTGGTGACTGCCCCTGTTTCGCAGGTTTTCATGCATTCCCCGCACAGGTTACATTTTTTAAAATCAACCTCATGCCTTTTTCCCACAAATCTATGTACATTTTGACGGCACACCATTTCACATTTCCGGCATCCGCTGCATTTGAAATCCTCATATGAAAGCTGGGGTTCCCGGACAAATGACTCCGGATTATGACACCAGCTGCACCTGAGATTGCATCCTTTCAGAAACACTGTTGTTCTGATACCAGGACCGTCATCCACACAGCATCTCTGAATATCAAAAATGCATCCTTTCCTTTTTGATTTAATATAATGTTCTTGCAATGATTTCCCGCTGCTCCTCTTCCTGCAATTCTACAAACCTTGCACTGAAACCGCCTACCCTGACCAACAGATTTTTATACTTCTCCGGCTCCCGCACGGCACGTTCCAGATCTTCACGGCCAATTACACTGATCATCGCCTGACTTCCTCCAGACTGGAAATAGACATTTAACATGGCACGTACTTTGTCCCGGTAGTCAGAGAACATCTGCTTTGAAAATTTAATATTCTGAACACACCCCGCATGAATAGACGGGTCCAGCTTTACCAGTGAATTCAGCATGGCTGTAAGTCCATTTTTGTCATTTCCATGAAAAGGATTATTGGCATTCGCCATAAAGGTATGTGCCAGGCGTCCATCCGGAGATGCCCCGGTATGTTTGCCCAGAACGGTATTGGCATTATTGTTAATTGTGACTGTCAGATAACTGTGAAGATCCGTATACTTCTTTCCTGCTTTTGCGGTTTCCGTACAAATGTGTTCATGTACCATCTGTGCCATGGCATCAGCCTCATCATGATCATTTCCATACTTTGGCGCATCCAGCAGCTTACTCCTTACTTCTTCATAGCCAGTAAAATTACTCTTCAATGCCTTCAGCAGAGTGCCCGCATCAATAGATTTCTCCTGGTATACCAGCTTTTTGACAGCCGTCAGACTGTCAGCCGTATTGATATTTCCGTAGGATTCCAGGGTTCCTCCCAGGTACCGTATCCCTCCATCCAGCAATGCCCTTCCCCGTTCTATACAGTCATCGTAAAGAAGGCTGAAATAAAGAAAAGCGCAATCCTGATTTGCTATTTTATATTCTGTCTCTTCCTGTATGGCAAGGTATTTCAGAAAATACGCACATTGCTTTTTATAGGCATCAAACAGTTCATCAAAAGTCTGAAAATCTTCGATCCCGCCCCATTCCGGCGCCAGTTGTTCTCCGGTATGGATATCATGTCCATTGTTTAACGTCACTTCCAGTACCTTTAACAGATTAATCAGACCGCTGGGCGTTCCGATGCTCTGATGGGCAATCACATATTCTCCGCATCCGTAAGGGCAGTAGTCCTGTGCCGTCTGAAGGCTGACCCCAAATGCTTTCTGTACAGCGGGTATATTGACGTCATCACTATAGAGCATGGGGAACGTAGCGCCTTTTTCTATGGAGTCAAAAGCTTTCTTCATAATCCACTCGGGGGTATCATGGGAAAATCGCAGAGTCAGCTGCGGAACCACATCCATTCGTTCCATCGTAGCCTGAATTGCAAGCCCGCAGAACCGGTCAACCGATTGGGTATCTTCTCTTCCCTTTCCACCGATTACCACCCGGGTGTCATAAGGCTTGTTCCGCACAGAGAGGGCTTTCCACATCCCTTTCAAAAGCTCCAGCGCTCTTGCTTCCGTGATTCTGCCATGATCCACATCAGCGGTGTAGTAGGATGCCAGATACGTATCCATTCTGCCCAGATTCAGGCTTCCCGACTGCAGCCAGTACAAGATCACCAATTGAATGGCTTCCAGAAAACTATCCGGTTTCCCTGTACTGATATGAAGCAGCGCCTCTGCCAGTTCCTTCAGATGAAGGGCACGCTGTTCCTCCATTGGCGCTTCCAGCATCTTCAGTACCATATTTCGGTAATACAGACAGGTATCTGACAGGGCTTCCAGGGCAATTTCCAATCCTTTGTAGAATGCCGCTGCCTTCTCATCACAATTTTTCTGTTTAGCTGCCACCATATGTCGTAATTCTTCGATCCCATAATTTAACAAGTACCCATAGTTCAACTGGGTTCCTGAAATGCGGTAGAGGGCATATGCCGCTGCTCTTTCATAGGGATAAAATTTATCCGGAATTGCTTTGCTCAGCTTCCGCCCATATGCTTTTTTTATTTTGCCTGTAGTATCGTTGTCCTCCCAGAACATCTGCAGCTCTTCCATAACTATTTTCTGTTCCGCAGTAATATCCTCTTCCATGATTTTCTGAAAATGATATCCGTCAAAATAGTATCCCAGCTGCTGGCACTCTTCCTGAGGGTTAAATCCGATTGGAAGGGCACCCAGCCTTCCGGCAAACAGATCTTCTTCCCTCATCTGTCCCATCACAGCCGGGAACTGTACTTTCAGGCACATAGCCTCCCGGATTGCCGCCGGTGCACCTTCATACTTCCGATAAGTATCCGTAAACTCTTTCATTACACGGATTTTTTCACTGGTAGAAAGCATGCTTTCATTCATAATTGTAAACATATCTGCCTCCTGTTCCGATATCCGTTATCCTATATCTTTTTCTCTTCTTCAAATAGAATTTTAAATGTCTTTATTTCATATGGCGTCATCTCACAGGAAAAACCGCTGCCTTCAGTCTTAATCCCCGCCAGTTCCTCTTCCATGAGATTGCACTCAGCCACTCTCACCGGCACTTTTCCAAAATAAAACTTCACCTGTCCCCGGTACTGCATACACTCGTAAGCGCGGAAGATCCAGCCATTTCCGTCCTCCGCCTTTTTTATCGTCTCCAAAACAACATTCTTGCTATCGGTTCCCGCTGCTGAAAATCTCTCCGGCAGATACCCTTCTTTGTCCTGACATTTTTCCCTGGTATAAAACGGATAATTAAATTCATATGCTTTCCGGTCCGCGCCTGCCTCTTTCCAGGATAAACCATGGGGGAACAGTGCATAGGAAAACAGATGTCCGCCCTGATCTGCATGTTCATCCGGATAGGAGGATGTTTTAATTAAGGTCAGACGCATTTTACTGTCCTTGATGTCCCAGCCGTATTTGCAGTCATTAATCAGTGTCACCCCATAGTTTCCCTCCGACAAATCCGCCCATTTATGGGCACAGACTTCAAACTGGGCATAATCCCAGCTGGTATTGGAGTGGGTCGGTCTCTGCAGATTTCCAAACTGAATATCATAAGTTGCATGATTAGAGCGGATCTCCAGTTCAAATCCCGTTTTCAGCAAAACATTGCTCTCATGCCAGTCGCACTGATTATCAAAGCGAATTTCCCGGCTATGCTGATATACCGTAACTCTCTGACAGATTCTGGACCGGTTATACCGATAAATAAGCCTTACCACAGTCTTAATCGGTCCGCTCTCTTCTATGACCGCCTCTTCCAGCTCTGTAATACTGTAAGATTTCTCATAGGCATAGATTTCTGTATTCCAGGCATCAAACTGATGCGGCTTGTCTTCAAATACACACAGCTCATTCCCAAGCCCTCCGCTTTTTAATACATTTCTCCTGAATTCCTTATCATAAATCTCTATGATCTGCCCAGATTGATTAAAGCCGATTCGATAGTATGGGGTTTCCAGTTTTCCGTCCCACACCTTTGTTTCCTGTATTGTTTCCTGTAGGAAATTATTATTACCCTGTTCCCACCGGTAAAATTTATAACCACAGGACGGAACTTCATACAAGAGATATTCTGCCGAAATTCTCCCTTCCTCCAAATGATACTGAGCCGGCACAATCTCTTCCCCATCCATCAATACCCGGTCCAGAGGAACATCTGCTATTTTGATATACCCGCTTCTCTCCCATGGCAGAGAATTAAATACCATTATGCCGCCGCTAAGTGTTCTTACACCGCCTGTAATATCATCCAGTGCTCGATTTCTTAATTCTTCACCCTCTTGACGGATTGAACGGTAGGATTTGGCTGCGTCCTCATAGACTTCTCTGATTGCGGAACCCGGAATAATATCATGGAACTGGTTGGTACAGATTTGTTTCCAGTTTCTTTCCAGGTCCTCTGCAGGATATTTCTTTGATCCGGACAACATATCTCGGAGGGAGGCAAATAATTCTATATCGTGATACAGCACCTCCGCTTTTCTATTTTCCCGCTTCACAAAAGCCTGGGAAGTATAGGTGCCTCTGTGATATTCAAAATATAGCTCACCGTCCCAGACAGGTACTTTCTCCTGCTCCAGTCGTGCTTCCAGATCCTTTGCAAATTCTTCTACGTGCTTCATTTTCACTTTGGGAATGCCTGGCAGGTCTTCCATTACCTCGTAAGCTTCCAGCATTTCTCTGGTGGGTCCTCCGCCTCCGTCCCCCCATCCAAATGGCATAAGCACTTCCTGATTGATATCCTTCTGCTGATATCTGTCCCAGGTTCCCTTAATTTCCCAGGGGGCAATGACACCATTGTAGGTACTCCCCCAGGTCACATTTTTTTCCGGGCAGGTTCCAAGCTGGGTCAGAATCTCAGACCCATCCATTCCCTTCCACAGAAATGTATCATATGGAATCTTATTGTATTGGTTCCAGCTCATCTTGTTTGTCCAGAACAGGCGAATTCCGCTTTTTCTTAAGATCTGGGGTAACACCCAGGAATATCCAAACACATCCGGCAGCCATAAAACCGTTGTATCTTTGCCAAACTGTTCTTTGATATACTTCTTTCCGTATAAAATCTGGCGCACCAGTGATTCTCCTCCGGGAATATTCGTATCCGGTTCCACCCACATTCCACCTGTTATTTCCCATCTCCCCTCACCAATCTTTTCCTTAATTCTCTCATACAGTCCGGGATAATGATTGCGAATCATCTCATACAGCAATGGGGAACTCTGTGAAAACTTATATTCCGGATACCGGTCCATCAAATGGAGCACGGTAGAAAAGCTCCTGGCGCCTTTTTCTTCCGTATGGCAGAGCCGCCACAGCCACGCCATATCAATATGGGTATGCCCGCATACTGCGACCGTTGGTTTCCCGCCTCCAGCCAGGTTCCCCGCCTTATATTTTTCCTTCAGATATCTATAGGCACTGCTGATGCTCTTATAAAATTCTTCACTGCCTGGGTTTCGGTAATCAACGCAGTGAAAACTGTGATCCAGTTTTTTCAACAACTCAATTCGGCGATAATCCTCCTGATCCAGCTCCCGAATAGTTTCAAACAGGATCTTCGCCAGATAATAATACTTCTCCGTATCCTTATGAACGGTCTCAAGCCAGATTCCCTGAAAATGCCGCTTTTGCTCCGGCCGGTTCATCCCAGACCAGACCCGCAGGGCAATGTCAAGATCTTTGCCGCTTGCGGTCTCAGCGTTCAGGCGCATCCTGGAATGCCACTGATCAAAGGCACAGGCTTCTCTGCCATTTATATAGAGCATTGCTTCTGCTTTTATTTCCATCGATTCCCGTGGCCCTGCCTCCACTCTTAAATCCAGTGTCTGCTCCCTGAAAGCCTGTGGTATCCTTATCTTCCCCCTGATCCATATGACCTGATCTCTGCCGCCCCATTCCTGTCCGCTGCCTAAATCCTGCCAACCCGAATCATCCATTCCCGGACTGGCGTATCGGCTGTCATCCTTCTTCAGATAACATAACTCCCTTACCGGCTCAGACTCCATATGGATATACCCTTCCAGCTCCCGGATACGATGCCCAAGCTTTTCTATCATATATTTGTCCATGTCATACCTCCAGTAACCCTATCGGTTAAAATAATCCATTTTTATATTGGGTATTCCACTTTCCTCTTCCTGTTGAAGGTTCAAAAATCCGGACTCAAATTTCGGCGTATATGCTATCCTTATTTCTGCCGTTTCATTTGGAAAAAGAGTAATGTAACTCCGGTCACAGATCAGATCATAGGCTTCCTCACAATACGGATGGATATGCAGCACCGGAGTATTCCCTGCATTTCTGATTACTGCTTTTATTACCCCAGCTTCATCTTTTTCCTGCTTTACCGTCAGCTCTCCCTTATCCATCTTCATTGCCCGTTCATAGGGCAGTCCATCCCCGCAGCCAAAGAAATATAGATTTTCACTGGTTTGCTCATTCATTTTCACCTGTAACCTGACTACAAACATATCAATCAACGTCTGGGGTATCATAAATTGGAGTTCCATCGCCTTTAACGTTCTTGTACATTCCGCTTTCCCTGCCTGCTCTTTTAAAAGAATCCTGCTCCCCTTCAAATCCAGCACTTCACAGGTCAGCCGATATTCCATCCCAGCCTCCGGCTGCTCTTTTCCCACACAGACCGTCCCCTGAAACAATTCTCCCGGCTGATAATCCAGTCTGCGGTAATCCAGGGATACTGCCAGATCGGAAAAGGCCGTTTTGCTCCAGTAGTATGCCATTTTCGGTTCCAGATAATAATCCATCAGGCTGGTGCAGTACACATTGGGCCAGGGTTCATTGATCTGCCAGATAATGCTTCCGCTGTTGTGGAATTTTCTTCTCCGGTTGGCTTCCAGGATGAATCTGAGTCCCTCAGCCTGCATCCACTGGCTGCATTTGGACATCTGATCCATGTTTGTCCGGTCACCAAATATTTCCTGATCCCGTTTATATGTACACCACCATTCTCCATGATGCCGGTACGCCATATTTTCCTCTGCCGGCAGAAGCGTCCGGTGTTCTACCGAAAGAAATTTTTCCAGGCTTCTTACGGAACACATTCCTTCTGTTCCGAATTCACTGTGGAACAGACTGTCAGAACCTGCGTATAATTCATAATGTATGGGATTCCCCATATAATTCCAGTTTCCGTGTATGTCATGGCTCGCGCCTTCCTCTTTGTTGATAAATTCATTAGGCCCGGACGCTGATGTGGGCAGGAAAAGCCTTTGGGGATCCATTGATTCCACCAATTCTTTTAACATTGCAATATTTTCATCCTCATATCCCGCCGGCACAAAATCATCATCCGTCAATTCATTTCCCCCGCTCCACACGGTCAGAGCGGTGTGGCTTCGGAGCCTGCGCAGTGCCGATTCCGCTGTTCTTTTCAGCAGGTTCAGGAAAACCGGGCGTTTGGAAGGTGTATTATCAATCCCCGAACTGGACTGTATAAATTCCTGCCATACTAAGATGCCGTACTGATCACAAAGCCGGTAGAAAACGTCCTTTTCAATGACCCCGCCGCCCCATACCCGTACCATATTTACATTCATATTCTTCATCATTTTAACGAGATGTTCATAATGGCTGTTCGAGACATTTCCGTAGATATGATCCAGGGGTGTCATATTTACACCTTTGATATAAACAGGTATATCATTTATGCAAAACGTATATGGCAGTGCTTCTTCCGGACTTCCGTCATTGTTTCGGTACTGTATGCTTCGGATACCAATTTCTTCCTCATAATCATCCAGAATCCTGCCATTCTTTTTTAATGTCAACTTAAAATGATATAATTCCTGGCTTCCATATCCGTTTGGATACCAGAGTTTCGGGTTCTTCACCACAAAACACCCGGTTACTCTTTTCGCCGATACCGGCAATGCCTGCTGTATGTTTACGCCATCCTTTTCCAGAACTGCTTCCACTTCATATTTACCCGCCCCGGAAGACTTCTCCTGTATCCTCGCCTGAAAGCTGATATATCCCTTCTGATCCTGATAGTCCGAAGAAATAAAGTGCTCCTCCAGACAGGCATCCTCCTCAAAACGGATATAACAATCGTCCCAGATCCCCAGATTCACCAGCCTGGTTGAAAAATCCCATTTATAGTTAAAGCGGCTTTTTTGTGTAAAAGTCTGAGATGTTTTTCCAATCTGCCCCATCTCATCCGGTGCATGCATAATCAATACTTTTATTTCCAGATCTTCTCCGGATGCTGCTTCCTTTGATATATCCAGGATAATTGGCTCAAACATTCCTTCATGCCGGCACTTTTCCCTTCCATTTACATAAATAATTGCCTGATAGTCAATGCCTTTAAAAATCAGGGACTGGTATTTCCCTTGAATCACCTTGCTATGTACCACTGTTTTATAAAGCCACCATCTGTTTTCCACCCATTCGCATTTGAAACTGTCCATATCCTTATATGGATCCGAGATCAGTCCTGCCTTGTATAAATCATAATGGATTCCACCAGGAACCGTAGCTTTGAGCCAGTCTGTAATTCCAAGCAGTTCCTTTCCGGTTTCCATACTGCGGTCTTTCAGCGGAACCCATGGATAATATCCTTTTACTTTCCATTCACAATTCGATAAGCTGTAAATCATATGCTTTCCCTCAACTTTCCTGATGCCAGATTACCCCTTGACTGCCCCGGCAGCCACACCTTCAATGATATATTTCTGAAGCAGCAGATAGATGATAACCATCGGCAGCATCATGAAGACAATATCCGCACTTACCAGCGTCCATTTCAGACCATATTCCGTAGTGAAGGTATACATGCTCAGCGGCAGCGTTTTTATGGAACCGTCCGTGAACATCATCAGGGGTAGGAAAAAGTCGTTCCATACCCCAAGACCATTGATAATTCCAATGGTTGAGATCTGCGCCTTCGTCAGTGGAAGCATAATCTGGAAATAAGACCGGAAATGTCCGGCTCCGTCAATCTGTGCGGATTCCAGAATTTCTTTGGAAACCGTCTGCATAAACTTCGTAAATATAAAAATGCAGGTAGCCAGACCTGTTGCTATGTAAATAATAATCAATCCGAATCTCGTATTCAGTAAATGTAATTCTTTATAGATCATAAACAGCGGAAAAATAACGGTTTGAATTGCAAACACCAGCGGAATTAAAAACAGAGCAGAGAATAATTTTGCATGCCTGAATTTCATGCTGGTCATTGCATAAGCTGCCAGGGAACCTATAAAAACCTGTCCCAGCACAGCAAACACGGTAATGGTCAGGCTGGTAAACGTGACCCCTGGTATATCCGCATCTTTCCAGACTTTTACGTAGTTATCCAGACGCAGCGGAAAACCAGGCATAAAATTTGTATTCATAAATTCCGGTTCTGTCTTAAAGGAAATAATAACTACAATTAAAATAGGCGCCATGACAAAACACGCAATTACTCCCAGTAAAAGAATCTTCAAAAACTTCTGCAATCGGTTATTATATGTAATCATAAAACCCCCACCTCTCTCCTACTTAAAAGCCGGTTCTGTACATAGGAAACCAGCAGAATCATAAGGAACATCAGAAGAGACATGGCGGATCCAAGTCCCGCATCCTTCTGCCTGAAAAATGCATCCACACTTGCCATGGCAAAAGTCTGGCTGGCGTGTCCCGGTCCTCCGTTGGTCATAACGTACATCAGGTCGAAGGCTTTTAATCCACCCATAGTCGCCATGACAGTATTAATCGTGATGGATGGTGCAACCAGCGGCAGAGTAATCTTAAAAAACTGATGTACTTTACCGGCACCGTCAATCGACGCTGCTTCGTATAACTGGCTGGGTATGGACTGCAGTCCTGCAAGGTAAATCACCATATTGTAACCGGTCCACTGCCACACATTTACCAGCACAATGGAATACATGACAATCTTGGGATCGGAAAGCCACTTAATATTGGAGAGAAATTCCCATCCAAAATGATCTGCAAGCATCCCCAGCGGCCCCATCACCGGGTTGAAAATCAGGGACCAGGCATACCCTACCGCGACCATAGATACCACACAGGGCAGAAAAAATATCGTTCTGAACAGATTCCTGCCACGGAAGCTCCTGTTCAGTGCAACTGCCAGCAGAAGTGCCAATACGCCCTGGATCACTACGGTTAAAATCGTAAACTCAAATGTATTGAGCAGCGGTTCCTGAAGACTCTTGTCTGTAAAAATTTTGATAAAATTCTTGAAACCAATAAATTCAAAATCCGGTGCAATTCCATTCCAATCCGTAAATCCAAGAACAGCCGTTGCCATCATCGGTCCGGCATACACAAACAAAAATATTACGATTGCGGGAAGCATAAACAGATACGGCAGCCAGTTCTTTCCTTTCTTCTTTGCTTTTTGATTCATAATTTTACCCTTTCTCATTCATCATTTCTGAAAACCCAGACAGGTATCCTGTTTAAGAAAACAGATGGAAAATCACCACTTTTAATTTCTTAATGATTGTGATTTTCCATCCAGGCATGATCTGTTCTGTTATGATGATCCGTTATGATTCATTGTTACGATTCGCTCTGATGATTGATTCGAACTGCTCATTTATGATGTGGTACGCTCCCTGGAATCAGCTAATCTCTGTGCTAACTCGTCAGGTGTAATGACATCCAGGAACATTTCCTGCAGAAGTTTGTCAAATTCAGAGTTATCCTCTGCATTCTGGCTGGAGTAAAAGAAATCCGCACTTTTATTATCCAGAAAAGAATTAAATAAGTTCATAGCGGAATCCCCCTCCAGCTCTACTCCTTTCACAGGACTGAATGATTTCATCTGATTTGCAATGATGGACGCCCCTTCCTGGGAAGACATGAATTCCAGGAATTTATTCACTTCTTCCGGATGTTTGGTACTGGATATTCCAACATTATAGGAGCCCACCGATACCGGAATCACGGTCTCATCCGTACTTTCTACGGGAATTGCAAAAACCCCCAGATCAAACTCTAACTGAGCATCATCAAAAACGGTAGCCTGCCACTCACCCTGGCAAAGCATGGGGATCTGCTGGCTGACAAAAAGTGACACTGCATCATCCCCGGTAAAACTCATCGCATCAGGATGAATATAACCCGCGTTGTAAAAATCATCTATTTTCTTAAACGCATCTGTAAACACCGGATCCGTATAGGAGATTTCTCCACAGTTTGCCTTTTCAAATATTTCCGGGTCTTTGACAATCAGATCATGCATATACGTATAGATATCAAAGTTTATGGGCCACCCGTCTTTACATCCGTTCGCCATGCTGTATATGCCTTTTTCTTTAAACGTATTACAGGCATCTATGAACTCCTGGTAAGTTTTTGGAACTTTAATTCCATTCTCTTCAAACATGGTTTTATTGTAATAGACACCGATCAGGTTTATGGCATCCGCAATACCATAGACCTTACCGTCTTTTGTAATCTTATCCAGCATGCCTTCTTTATAATTCTCCAGATATTCATTGCCGGTAAGGTCCATCAGATATCCTGCTTCTACATAATCTTCAATACTTTCCGGACGTACGGTAGTAACATCAATATCCGTGCCTGAGAGCATTCTCACCTGCTGTGCTTTTAAATATTCATCAATATTCTTTACCACCTGATACTTCACCTTGATTCCGGGATTCTGCTTTTCAAACTCCGCAATCAGCTTCTCCGGATGCCTGTCCGCCTGAGAACGGTATGTAAGGTAGTTGATCTCCACCGTTTCACTGGAGCCCTCCTCCTTTGCCGCATCCTTTGAAGTACTTTCCTCGGTGGCTGCACCGGAAGTTAATGCCTCTGTCTGTGTTTCCTTGTCTTGGCATCCTGCCAGCACGGAAGCTGTCAGGGAAACCATTAATAAAGCCGCAATCCTTTTTTTCATGTTAAATCCTCCTTCAAAATTTGTTTTTCTATTTGTTTTTTAAGATGCTCTTATACTATCATTACAGAGGTTCGTTTT
>NZ_JAWYAJ010000343.1:0-15834 GCF_034124845.1 Robinsoniella sp. | reverse complement strand
GGGAATACAAGGCTTTTGGAATTAATATGGACGGAGGGTTTGCAGAGTATGTTGTCATACCGGCTGAGGCTGTCAGGCAGGGCAATGTAGTACCGGTAGACATGAGCGGAGCAATGACTTTTGAGAAGGCAGCGATTATAGAGCCTTTATCCTGTGTATTTAACGGCTTTGAGAAAGCTGGGATTAAGCCTTGTGATACGGTACTTATTATAGGGGCAGGGCCGATTGGCATCTTGCATGGAATGCTGGCTAAAATGGCAGGAGCATCAAAAGTTATGATTACGGATCTAAATGAACAGCGGCTGAATATGTGTAAGAAAGCCGAACCTGAATTTTTGACTTATGCCGGAGATAATTTAAAAGAATTTGTAATGGAACAAACGGAGGGGAAAGGCGTTCAGGTATGTATTACTGCCTGCCCTTCTGCAAAGGCACAGTCGGATTCGCTGGAACTGCTGGCAATGAATGGAAGAGTAAATTTTTTTGGAGGTCTTCCGGCAGGTTCGGCAAAAGCCGAGATAGATACTAATCTTGTGCATTATCGACAGTTGATCCTGACCGGCAGTGCAAGATCAAGCCTGACACAGTATCGAAAATGCTTAAAGCTAGTGCAATCGGGAATTTTGGACGTATCCCCTGTTATTTCGGATTTGTATTCCCTGGAACAGTATGAAGAAGCTTTTGCTGCTGCAAAAACAGGAAGTAACCTGAAAAATATATTTGTATTTTAATTCGTCCCGGATCCGAAACATGATTCTTATTGGTATGGGGGGCAGGTCAGATGGAAATAGCAAAATATAAGATGGCATTAGAAAATTATTGTCCGGAATTGACCAGACAGGAAGATTTTTTTCCATTCTGGGAGAATGAAATAAAAAAATCAAATGAGTTATCTTTGCAGACAGAGATGAATCTGTTGGATTATCCGTTATCACAGGTTAAGGTATATGATGTGACTTTTCAAGGGGTGAATGGAGTTCAAATTCATGGCTGGTATATGGTACCGGATTTTATAGCTGAAAAGAAATACCCCTGTATGGTCTGCTATCATGGATATGGGGGCAGCAGGGGAGTTCCGTCGGACCATATGCTGTGGATTCTGGCCGGTATGGCTGTATTTGCAGTAGACTGCAGAGGGCAGGGGGGGATTACCGGTGATTCAGGATGTGCGTCAGGCGGAGGCATTTACGGGCTTACATGCAGGGGGATTCTGGATAAAGAAGATTACTATTACCGGGAGGTATATCTGGATTGTATCCGGTCCCTGGATGTAATATGGTCCAGGAATGAAATAGACAGGGATAAAATTGTTTTGTATGGCATCAGCCAGGGGGGAGGACTTGCCATGGCTGTTGCGTCTCTGGATAATCGGCCCGCGATGGTTCTTGCAGATGTTCCCGGCAACAGTGACCTGGAGCGGAGAGTAGAGGGGGAACATGGAAGCTTTGGTGCGGTCAGTAATTATTTAAAATATTATCCTCATAATCAACAAAAAGTATATAAGACTCTGAGTTATTTTGATACAATGAATATGGCGGAAAGAATGAAGTGTCCTGTTCATGCGTCGGTTGCCTTAAAGGATGTCACTTGCCCTGCAGAATGCTATTTTGCATCGTATAATAGAATTACAGTAAAAAAGACAATCGATATTTATCCATATAACGGGCACGAAAATGCTTATGGAGTTCATATGGAGAAGAAATTGGCTTATTTAAAGGAAGAGCACATCATATAAGGAGGAACTCAGATGGCATTTAAGGAGAAATTTTTATGGGGAACAGCTACATCTTCATATCAAATTGAAGGAGCTGCATACGAAGGCGGCAGGGGTAAGACTGTATGGGAAGATTTTTGTTCCCGTCCGGGAAAAGTTCTGGGAGGTCAAAATGGAGATAGAGCCTGTGACCATTATCACCGATATAAAGAAGATGTAGAATTGATGGCACAGATGGGTATAACCTCCTATCGGTTCTCTATTGCATGGTCCAGGATTTTGCCGGATGGAACGGGAGCCGTAAACGAAGAAGGAATTGCATTTTACAGTGATCTGGTTGATATGCTTCTAAAGAAGAATATAATACCATTTGTAACACTCTTCCATTGGGATCTGCCCTATGCACTTTATAAAAAGGGAGGATGGCAGAATCCGGACAGCGTTACATGGTTTCGGGAGTATGCAGGGATCATTGCATCCCGGCTTGGAGACCGGGTAAAGCATTTTATTACATTTAATGAACCCCAGTGTTTTATTGGGTTGGGGCATGTAACCGGAGAACATGCACCGGGAAATAAGATGTCTAAGAAAGCAGTTTTTGAAATGGCACATCATGTCCTGCTTGCTCATGGAAATGCTGTGGAGGTCATTCGGGAACGGGTACCGGATGCTAAAATCGGATATGCACCTACGTCTGCTGTACCGATACCGGTGAGCAATAATCCCGAAGATATTGATGCAGCCAGAAAAGCGTATTTTTCCATTTCCTCAGACGATGATAATTATATGTGGAATGTGAGCTGGTGGAGCGATCCGGTATTGCTGGGCAGATATCCGGAGGAGGGGATGAGAGTATTTGCAAAAGACCTTCCGGAAATAAGCCCGGAGGATATGAAGATTATTTCCCGGCCTATTGATTTCTATGGGCAGAATATCTACCACGGATATCCGGTTCGTTCCGATGGAAATGGCGGCTGGGAGATGGTAGGGAGAAATGAGGGATATGCACGGACAGCGATTGGATGGCCGGTTACACCAGAGAGTTTGTATTGGGGGCCCAGGTTTTTATATGAACGATACAAAAAGCCTATCATAATCACTGAAAATGGTTTGTCCTGCCATGACTGGGTTTCACTGGACGGAAAAGTGCATGACCCGAACAGGATTGATTTTATGCATCGTTATCTGAAAGCATTGAATCAGGCAGCAAAAGACGGTGTTGATATTGATGGGTATTTTGCCTGGTCCATGATGGACAATTTTGAGTGGGCTAAAGGATATTTTGAGCGTTTTGGTATGGTCTATGTAAATTATGAGACCCAGGAGCGTATTTTAAAAGATTCTGCCTATTGGTATCGTGACCTGATACAAAGCAGAGGGCGTCTGTTGGAAGAAACCTAGTCAAAAACTCCGCTGCAAGCAACGGGGCATTTGGTCTACGCTACGCTTCGGTCCGTGCTAAACGCGCGCCACTGGCGCGCAGCACCCCTCGCGGCAGTCGCCAAATGGACGCGCCAGCGTGCCCGTTTGGCTCGTTGCTCGCGGGAATAAAACAAGAAGGTCTGGGAGGGAATATGATTACTTTTGAATTAAACACTAATTGGACCATGCAGATTCAGGGACAGGAAGAGAAATTACAAGCCATGGTTCCGGGATCGGTATATCATGACCTGATGATGAATGGCAAAATGGATGATCCTTTTTGGAGGGACAATGAGGATGAAGCACTGAAGATCATGGAACAGGACTTCATTTATGAAACCAGTTTTGATGTTCCGCAGGATATTTTTGGCTCGGATGAAGTTCTGCTGCACTGTGAAGGTCTGGATACCATAGCTTCACTGTATGTTAATGGAATCTGTATTGGAAATGCAGAGAATATGCATCGCTGTTATGAATTTCCGGTAAAAGAGCAGCTGAATAAAAAGGATAATAAACTTATGATTATTTTTGCATCTCCCGTAAAATATATACGGGAGCGCTATGCAGAATGTATCACCATGGGTTCCGAACATTGTATGGATGGTTTTCCTCAGATACGAAAAGCACATTGTATGTTCGGATGGGACTGGGGACCCAGACTACCGGATGCAGGAATATGGAGGGGAATTTCTCTCTACGGTATTTCAGGAGCGCGAATAGACGGAGTATATATTACCCAGGAACATGCTAAGGATTCTGTGACGCTGAAACTGGATGTGGATGCCAGAAATAAGGATGCTGGGAGCAAAACGGACTATACAGTAGAAATGATTGATCCTGACGGGGAAAGAAAGGTCTTCTCACAGTCCCCGGAAAAAATAGTGGTGAATCATCCGAAATTGTGGTGGCCAAATGGTTTTGGCAGCCAGCCTCTTTATGAAATAGCGGTATCCCTCTATACGGATGGAATAGAAACAGATGTCTGGAGAAAACGTATCGGTTTGCGTACGATGACGATGCATCGGGAAAAAGACTGTTATGGGGAGAGTTTTGCCCATGAGGTAAATGGAGTGCAGATTTTTGCAATGGGTGCCGATTATATACCGGAAGATAGTATATACAGTAAGATCACCAGAGATCGTACCAGGATACTTTTAGAGCAATGTAAGGAAGCTAATTTTAACTGTGTCCGGGTATGGGGAGGCGGTTACTACCCGGATGATTATTTTTACGACATTTGTGATGAGCTGGGGCTCGTAGTCTGGCAGGATTTTATGTTTGCGTGTGCGGTGTATGAACTGACAGATGCGTTTGAGCAGAATATACGCAGTGAATTAATTGACAATATTAAGCGTATACGCCACCATGCTTGTCTGGGTCTGTGGTGCGGAAATAATGAAATGGAAATGTTTGTAGATCAGGGAACCTGGGTAAATACATTAAAGCAAAAGGCAGATTACATAAAAATGTATGAATATATATTTCCGCAGATTTTAAAGCAATATGATCCCAATGCATTCTACTGGCCGGCAAGCCCTTCATCGGGAGGCAGTTTTGATATGCCAAATGATCCGGACAGGGGGGACGTGCATTACTGGGATGTGTGGCATGGGGATAAGCCATTTTCCGAATACCGCAAATATTATTTCCGATATGCAAGTGAATTTGGCTTCCAGTCCTTTCCGTGTCTGAAGACGGTTGAAAACTATACATTGCCAAAAGACCGTAACATTTTTTCTTATATTATGGAAAAGCATCAGCGCAATGATGCTGCAAATGGAAAAATCATGAATTACCTGTATCAGACATTCCTTTATCCGGAAGATTTTGGAACGCTCCTTTATGCCTCTCAGCTGTTACAGGCAGAGGCGATCAAGTATGGGGTAGAGCATTTTAGAAGAAACAGGGGGAGGTGTATGGGAGCGGTTTACTGGCAGCTGAATGATTGCTGGCCGGCAGCGTCCTGGTCTTCCATTGATTATTATGGACGGTGGAAAGCACTTCATTACTATGCAAAAAAATTCTTTGCACCGATTTTACTTTCCTGCATGGAGGAAGGCGTTCTGACCCAGAATACAAATGTGAATGCCCAGCCGTTCAAACTTGAAAAGAGTGTTTGTTTTAATGTTTCTAATGAGACTATGGAGGATCATATTGTAACGGTAAAGTGGGCGGTTAGAGACCGGTTTGCCGGGATTATCCGGGAAGAGGAGGAGGAAATCAAGGTAGCATCCCTGTCGGCCGGATGGCTTTTGAAAAAAGACTTGCCTCTAATTGATATCTATAAAGAATACATAAGTTATGACCTTTACGAGGACGGAAGATGGTTATCCGGATCTACGGTAATTCTGTCACTGCCAAAGCATTTCCAGTATGAAAATCCACATTTGACGGTTTCAATGGAAGGGGAAGAAGTGGTGATTCATGCTGACGCTTACGCCAAATCTGTGGAAGTGTTAAATGAGGAAGAGGATCTTATTTTGTCAGATAATTATTTTGATATGAATGCAGGCGAGAGGCGCTTACGTGTTTTACGGGGAGAACCTGTACACCTAAGAGTTAGAAGTGTATATGATATATAACAGTTCAGCCAGTGCTCCATCCAGCCAGGGTTTCTGACCGGATGGAGCACTGGGCTTGACGGTTCCTGTGATATCCGTTAAAATCTAGTACCCACCGGCGTATTTACGCCGGTCGCACTCGTAACAGCTTTACTTTGATACAGATACTGGTGAGGAGGAAATGGAATGTTCAGAAGATTATGCGTACATGCCGGCAGAAGATACCTGATGTGGGAAGATGAAACTCCGTTTTTCTATTTGGGTGATACTGCATGGGAAATGTTTCACAAATTAAACCGGGAGGAGATGGAATTTTATCTGAAAACACGTGCGAAGCAGGAATACAATGTCATCCAGGCAGTGCTTCTTGCAGAGCAGGATGGATTGTTTATGCCAAATGCATATGGAAGAGTGCCCCTGATGCTGGACCGGCAATGGGACATCTGCCCGGATGAGGGAGATGGTTATGACTACTGGCAGCATGTGGATTATGGAATAGACATAGCCGCAGAGTATTCTATGTTTATAGGGCTTTTGCCCTCCTGGGGAGATAAATTCAATCTAAAATGGGGAAAAGGACCAGTCATATTTAATGAAAGCAATGCATTTGAATATGGCAGATGGCTGGGAGCCAGATACCGTGATCAATGGAATATTATTTGGATTCTCGGCGGGGACAGACCTATTGAAAATGAAGAACAGGAAAAAATCATGGATGCAATGGCAAGAGGGATACGCAGTGAGGATCAAAATCATCTTATGACATTTCATCCTTGCGGAGCCAGCTCTTCTGTGGATTACCTAAAAGGAAAGGAATATATAGATTTTCATTCTGTCCAGTCCGGTCATGCGCTGGAATGCTATAGTAGTAATGCCATGCTGCGCAGCACAATGGAGGCGGAAATGAAACCCGCTTTGGATATGGAACCAAGATATGAGGATCATCCGGCTTGTTTCAAGGAAGACTACGGATATTTATGGAGGGCACGTGATATCCGGCAGAATGCATGGTGGAATCTGCTGGAAGGAGCATGCGGGATCACTTACGGTAACAGCAGTGTCTGGTGTTTTCAAACAGAAAAAAGCGGTTATTGGCCCTATACATGGAAAGAGGCAATGGGACATAAAGGTGCAAGGCAGATGAAGTATATAAAACGATTGTTTACTTCCAGGCCTTATTACAATTTTCGAAGTTTGGACAGACTCTTGGATAGAAATGAGGGGCCGGAGGGGCAATGTGCAGGAGGTACCGAAGATTATGCCTATATCTATACGCCATTTGGAATGCCCATAAGAGCAAATCTGCAGTATATGGGCGGCAGTGTCATAAGAGCATCCTGGTATAATCCGAGAAATGGCAAATTAAAATGTGCAAAGATTGTGCCTGCGGTAAAAACACTTTTCGTACCGCCGGCAACAGGTGAAAATAAGGATTGGATTTTGATACTGGAAGTATTAGAAAAGGAGGTCCCATTATGATCAGTGAAAAAGACAGAATGTCAGATCTTAGATATCTGCCGGTTTTGAGAGATGGCGTGAAAGTACATTATGAGGGCAGCATTGATAAGTCTGGAGGAAATGCAGACTGGGACTGGTGGCTCTATCAGGATGGCAAGGGAGAGTGGGTCATATTTGATTATGAAGGTGCGGGGTGTATTTTTAATTTTGTACAACACCGTTATCCTGACTGCGAAGAGCCAACCTTTCGTTTTTATTTTGACGGAGAAGATACACCCAGGTTCACGATCCGCCACTCCCAGTTTGGTGAACGGTATCCCTTTGTAGAACCTCTGGCGTCACGCTATATAGGACCGGAAGACCATGGTAGAGGACCAATTCGGGTTGTGAGAAGTTTTGTTCCCATGCCTTTTTCCAAGAGCTGTAAGATTACTTCTGACATCTGTTTAAAGGGATGTGAACGTACAGCAAATGAAGGCGGATGGGGACATGTGGTCTTCCACTCCTATGCTTCAAGTGATCCTATCCGGACATTTTCAAGTGAGGATGATTACCGGAAACTAATCCAGCTATGGAAAAATCCAGGCAGTCCGGTTATTCCTTTTGAAAAAGCAGAACAGGTGACTGCAGGACCATTTGAATTAAAACCTGGAGAATCCCGGGTAATCTGTGAAAGCAGTGGTGCCGGATTGATTAGTGGCATACACATTAAGACACGTGGCTACAAAAGGGAACATCTGTCTAACCTCTTGTTAAGGGCAGCTTGGGATCATCATAAGGAATATGATTTACAGGGGAATTTTGGCTGTATCTTCGCAAATGAACTGGGATATAACAGTGTAAGGTATCTTCTGGCAGGAATGTGTACGAATGGAACCTACTACAATTATTATCCCATGCCATTTGGTAAAAGAGCATTTATAGAAATCGTCAATTGCGGGAGCGAAACAGTGAGGATTGATTATACCGATATCACATATACCAGAGAGTATAACGATTTTTATAAGCAGCATTCCTTTGGATATTTCAGGTCTTCTAAGTATTATGAGCGAAAGCATACAGAAGGAGCCGACAGCATCATAGCCTGCATTCCGGGTAGCGGCCATATGGCAGGATCTGTTATAACAGGATATGGAAAATCTCCGGATTCCAGGGCAGACTGTGAAGGGGATGTGAGAATACATTTTGACGGTATCCGTACTCCCCAGGTGGAAAGTGACGGGTCTGAAAGTTATGTTTGTTATGGATGGGGATTTGAGACACCGAATGAATGCAATCCGGCAAGCGGTTATGACGGACATGAACACAAAGACTGGTCTATGTCTAGATTATTAATGGGGGATACGTACCCATTTCTATCTCAACTGAGGTTTCAGATCGAATCAGGTGGAAATAATGATTGCTATATGGAACATTCGGGTATGGTATTTTACTATGGAACAGATGAAATAAAAACCAGCAAAACTGCGGAAATAATCATGGGTGATCACATATCAGAAAACAGTTCACAGTATGTTTCACTGGATGGTGCGGAAGTCGTGGAACAAAGGAGTTTCTTTGAAGGTGACGAAGATGATGTACCTGTTACTTTAAAAGGGCGTTATACAAAAAAAGGATGTAAATTCCAGGTGAAAATAGCACCTAAATCAAGATATATCATTTTAAGACGGGTTAGTGACCAGGGAATGGGCAGACAGAAGGCAATTGTTTTTATTGATGGCAGGGAAGTAATGGAGTATCCTTGGTATTTTGCGGATCGTAATTCCATGAAAAGATGGCTGGAAGATGAGTTTGTAATTCCATACCAATATTTAGAAGGTAAGAATCGCATAGAAGTGCGGATTGTTCCGGTTGAAACGGATGGGGAAGTGAACTGGAATGAATTTGGTTACCAGGTTTTTACGGCAATATAAGATTGGTTCCAGTGACAGCCCCATTGCAATCTTTTACAGATTCTTTTATAATCTGCTTTATACAGTAGATATATAAGAAGCAGCAGAGGAAAGCGGCAGAGAGGTTAAAAGATATGAAGATTTCAAAGTCAGGTTTTAAGGAATACATTCGAATCTATAATGAGGATGAGATGTTTTATAAGCAGTTGTATGAAGAAGAACGTCTGCGTCCGGAAGGATTTCAGGATTATGTAGCAGGTCTAGACCGGAACTATATTCAGAATCATGCACTGTATGTTCCAGCCATACATGGTAAATGGCTTAATTACTTAAAGGAATATGAACTTTTCTCAGTTCCTGCAGACCACATCGTTATCCAGAAGCATAATCGCTATTCACCGGAGTATATTCATGAACATGAATTTTACGAAATTTTTTACGTGTACGAAGGAACCTGTGAGAATACCATACAGAGTGAGAAATATGCCTGTAAAAAAGGAGATGTCTGTATTCTGCCGCCAAAGACACAACATAATATTGCTGTGTTTGATGATAGTATTGTGATCAATATTATGCTAAAAGCAAGTACATTTCATGAAGCGTTTTTTGAAATATTTACGGGAAACCATGTTCTGTCCCAGTTCTTTTCTCATATTTTTTACGACAAGACGGAGAATAATTATCTTCTGTTTCATACCGGAGATGACCATATCATACATTCCTTGGTTGAGGACCTCTACATCGAATATTATGGTCATGAAAAATATGCGGAAACTATTTTAAAAAACTACATGATGACCTTTTTCTGCCTGTTACTGCGCAACCATGAAAATCACCTGGAAAGCTTTTTAAATACCAGCCATAAAAATCTGGACATGCTGGGAGTTCTGAACTACTTACAAAAACACTATGCCGGGGTCACGCTGAAATCAGCTGCGGAACATTTTAATTTCAGTGTTCCGCATTTCAGCAAACTCATTAAGGAGAATACGGGTCATAACTTTATTGAAATCTTAAAAAACATACGTCTTGAAAAGGCATGCTATGCTTTGGTGCATACGGATTTAAGTATTATGACTATTTGTGAAATCATCGGTTATCCCAACCCGGAACACTTTTCCAGATTGTTTAAGAAAGAATTTGGAATGTCTCCGGGAGCATACAGAAAAAGTAAAATTCAATCTTAAAAAATATCAAGTCAAGACCATAAATTAGACCATTGGAAGATTGACGGCGGGGTGTTAAAATCAGATATAATCGTTATTGAAACAGAAACCCGCAGCAGACGAAGGTCTTAGATTATGGGCGCTGGATGATGATACGCCCTGATCGTCAGCACTTTGGAAAACAGGAGGTCACTAGATGGCAGCAGTAAGCATTGACTTGGAAATGAAACGGAAAGTAAATCAGGAATTTGTAGATAAGGCAGTAAAACTCAGTCCCCAATTATTGGAAAAAGTAATAAATCCCGTAGATATTGTAACGATGACAGCCGAAGGAAAGACGTCACATCGTGCAGATGTCAGTGAGATGGGAGCGATTGCCCTTAAAAAGGGGGATTCTATCGTCCTTGACTTTGGCGACCATCAGGTAGGTTACTTTACCATGAAGCTAAAAAGTGTCGGTAGCCCACAGGATGCTCCGGCGTATCTCCGGCTGAAATTTGGGGAAATAGCAAAAGAGCTGACAGAAGATTCAGCGGAATATGACGGATGGATCAGCAGAAGCTGGATACAGGAGGAATTTCTGCATTTGGATGTACTGCCTCAGGAGATTACACTGCCCCGGCGTTATGCATTTCGATACGTAGAGATCTATGCAATAGATACCTCTATGAAGTTTCAGGTTGTAATCGAAGAGGCATCCTGCCGGGCTGTTGCTTCTGTAGATATGGATGTACTGCCGGAGCTTACAGGTGTAAACGACCAGATCAGGCGTATGGATAGGGTGAGCCTTAGAACGCTGCAAAATTGTATGCAGGATGTATTTGAAGACGGACCAAAGAGGGACCGGAGACTGTGGATCGGTGATCTGAGACTACAGGCACTGGCTAATTATGCGACCTTTAAAAATTTTGATCTGGTGAAGCGATGCATGTATCTCTTCGCAGGCCTGACAAGGGAAGATGGAGCAATCGGAGCCTGCCTGTTTACAGAGCCGGAATATCTGGTTGATGATACCTTTTTATTTGATTATGCACTGTTTTTTGTCTCCATATTAAAAGATTATTATCGTGCATCCGGAGACCTTGAGGTGGTAAAGGAACTCTGGGACAGCGCTTACCGACAGATCGAGCTATCCAGAAAACGCCTGGATGAAAATTATGTGATACAGGATGATGAGGGCTTCTGGTGCTTTGTAGACTGGACAGACGGACTGAATAAGCAGGCAAGTGCCCAGGCAATCTACATCTATACGTTAAATGCCGCAATTGAACTGGCTGAGATTCTGGGAAATGACCAGATGAAAGCAGAACTGGAGCAGGAGAGAAACCTTTGTGTAGAAGGTGCGAAAAAATGTTTATGGGATGATGTACATCAGGTATTCGTAAGCGGAAAAGACCGCCAGATCTCCTATGCCAGCCAGGTGTGGATGATCCTGGCTGGGGTTCTTCCCATGGATGAAAGCAGGGCATTGATCAATCGGATCATGAAAATGCACCCGGAGAAGGGAATGGTAACACCGTATATGAACCATCATTTCGTAGAAGCCCTTCTGCTCTGCGGTGAGAAAGAAAAGGCAATGGACTACATGACGTACTATTGGGGCGGAATGGTGAACCAGGGAGCAGATACTTTCTGGGAAATGTATAATCCGGAAAATCCGGAGGAATCCCCCTATGGATCTTCCATGGTGAACAGTTACTGCCATGCATGGAGCTGTACCCCAGCATATATTCTGAGAGAACTTCTTTAGTTCAGGAATCTCAACCTGTTGTGCACCGACAGAAAGCAAAATAAAATATAGCAATAGAAAACCCCGCAGGAATCTGTTTACTACGGGGTTTTCTTATAGTCTGCGACTTTTTAGTTCTGCATTTAACCAGTTATGGGGAGATTGTAAATTTAGAGTTTTCCTGCAAGTTCTGCCAATGCTTTAGAATCATCTTCGCGGCATCACTGGTGCGTATTGGGCCTGTGAAACCCAGTTGTCTGCATATTCTGCTCACAGACGGCTGCTTCAGGTTTGCTTCTTTCATTACTTCCATATCCCAGAATATTTCTTCGGGAGAACCGGTACGTATGATTTTATTGTTTGCCATGACGATTATTTTTTCGCAGTTTTCTGCCACAAATTCCATGTCGTGAGTGATGGTAATCACTGTCTTACCTTTCCTGTGGAGATGCCGAAGGATCTTTGCCAGCTTTTGATTTCCAGCCATATCCTGTCCGGCTGTGGGTTCATCGAAGATATATATATCCGGTTCCATTGCTAATACAGCCGCTATTGTCACAAATTTTCTCTGAGACAGGGGGAGATTATAGGGATTTTCTTCCCGGTATTCTAACAGGTGGGTGAGTTTCAATGCCTCTTCTGTGCGCCTTTTGATTTCTTCTTTTTTTAACTTCATCCGTTTTGGACCGAAGGCAACTTCTTTTTCCACGGCTGCATGAAAGATCTGTTCGTCCGGGTTTTGGAAAACATAGCCGGCAAGTTTCGAAATCTGAGCCGTAGTGTAGTCCCTTGTATTCATATCGCCGATCAGTACATCGCCCTCCCTGGGTTTCAGCAGACCGTTCAGCATTTTTGCAAGGGTAGATTTACCGGCACCGTTCTTTCCGATGACCGCAATATTTTCCCCGCTTTTTATGCGGATACTGAGATTATCTGCTGCTAAAGTGCCGCCAGGATACATATAGTTCACATTTTTTAGAATGATTCCGCTCATATGCCGCTCCTCTCCTGGAATGTCCGCTGTATCAGTTCCACAGCCTGTTCCTCTGTTACCGGGATATGGTCAAGGGGAAATCCCATCTCTTTTAAAAGAATTCCAAGCCTCGCAGCCTGAGGCATCAATACGCCCATTTCAAGCAGTGACAGTTCAGACAGAAGCCGGGCTGTCTCTCCGGATGCTGTCAGACGCCCCTTTTGAAATACAAGTATCTCGTCCGCATATTCAGCCATAAGGTCCATCTTATGTTCAACCAGTATGACCGTTTTCTTTTTTTGCTTCAGGGCATGGATAATGGCAAATACGCTGTCTGTTGATTCCGGATCAAGCTGACTGGTGGGTTCATCTGCTATCAGGATATCAGGGTCCAGAACCAGTACGGAGGCAAGTGCAACTCTCTGGATTTGCCCTCCGGAAAGTGCAAGGGGATTTTTTTCAGCCAGTTCTTCAATCTCTGTCAGCTTCATTGCCTCTACAATCCGATGTTCCATTTCATCGGATTTCACGCCAAAATTTTCAAGTCCGTATCCAACCTCTTCAAATACTGTTTTTTTCACTCCGCTTAACTGATTAAACGGATTCTGGAATACATAGCCGATCTTAGAAGCAAGTGCTCCTCCATATTCTGCGATATCTTTGCCATCAACAAGGATCTTTCCGGTAAGTTCACCCTGATAAAACCCTGGAGCAAAACCACGTGCCAAAGCACAGAAGGTCGATTTGCCGGCACCGTTTTCCCCAATCACACCATATATTTTCCCCCGTTCTATTTGGAGATGAAGCCCGCTGACAGCAGGGGACTTAGTCAGCGGGTAATAATAAGTTACATCCTGAAATTCCATTATAGTATCCATAAGCAAATCCTTCCCCCCAGTAAAATGCACGTTATAATAATCGCTATTCCTTCCGCAATCTTTTCATATCCGCTTTTTTCTACCTTGAACAAATGGGTTCTCCTGCCAGGCATGGAAAAGCCTCTGGCTTCCAGTGTCAGCACCCGTTCCTCGGTACCAATTACCGAATTGAGGATTAAAGGTACCAGTACCGGGATAAATGCTTTTGCCCTGATTAAGATATTTCCTTCCGTCTCCACGCCTCTTGCTTTCTGCGCATTCATAATAGTTTTACTGTTTTTTTCCAGTACCTCGATCATCTGCAGGGTGGAAGTAAATACATAGACTGCTTTATAGTTCATGCCGGAATCCTCAAGGGTGCTTGAGATCTCTCTGTTCTCCGTAGTCTGAAAGATCCAGACAAAAATACCGGCAATATTCAGTATCATAAAAGATAAAGATATCCCTGTCTGCAGCCCTTTTTCATATATTGTCAGCCAGCCCAGCCGAAAGATCAGTTCGCCCCCGGGGACAAAGAGGGTTTGCACGAATAAAATAAACATTGCAATAAATATAATGGTCTTCAGCGCTTTCCTGCTTTCTTTCATAACCCCGCTTACCCTGCATAAGATTAATACAGTCAGAAATTGGGGGAGCAGCAAGAGAGGCAGCCCCGCAGCTGTGAATTTGAATGTACGGATGATATAGGTGCAGACGATATACAGTACGGCAATTCGCAGCTTGGAAGCAGGATACAATGCGGCAAGTTTATTCGATTTGTAAATCTGTATTCTTTCTGTGTATGTTTTTTCCATAATAGACCATCCTTCTCTTTGCACGCATCTGATTGTTTCGTTGATCGCGCTCTTGTATTATATATGCTAATACACGGTTGATACAGAGGAATATTTTAGCAGATACTGCCATAGAGCGTGTTTGAAAATTCATTCCCGTCATCTGCACGCCCCACTTTGCGGTATATTTGCCCGAATTCAGGTTACGTAGCCCGCTTGTCGCCCTTCATCCGGGACAAATCTCCCACAAAGTGTGACGCACAGCTGCCAGAAAGCAATTTGAAAACACGCTCTATAATCCCATTGGATATAGCAGTACGGTATGGATGTTGTTACGTTTCTTTGATATAGTATCTGCCGCAGAGGAACTTGATGAGAGTCCTTTTTGGAATTACCCTTATGACAAGCCAGCAGATGATAAAGGAGATAACCCGGTCTAATACCGTGAAGATTCCTTCCGTTCCGAAAAATGCAGTCCAGATATTTGCCCCGGCTGCCATTGCTACAGCGGTGATGATGGAGGTACCTCCGCCCGTAACTCCGCCGTACAAAAGAACCACCACCGGAGCTGCTGCCAGAATGGATAACGCTGACAATATAAGAATGGAAAGAATCCACTTCCACCACTGGGTAAACATCCCTTTTATTGCGAGAAAACCAGCTGTGAAGCCAATTATGATACTGACAGGGAGGAATGGAAAGTTAGAGGGATTGGCAATCCCGGCTACAAGAGTAGAAAGCATTCCTGTGACAGCAGCTACCCAGGGACCGCAGAGCATGGCGATGAGAAAGGTTCCGACCGCATCCAGATATACAGGGAGTTTTAATAGAGCGGCAAGCTGTCCTCCGACAAAATTTACTGCAACACATACCGGTATCATTAGCTGTGCCAGCATGGAAAAATCATCTTTTAATGAATTAGAATTGGTTTTCCTTCTCATCTTTAACCTCCTCCTTATATACTTAATACAGGATGCCCATTGGATATACATTATATCGCAGTTTTACTGAGGAACCGCCTTTCGGGTGAGCACTTTGTAATGTACTTTGGTTTACGTGTCTGCTTATTCTACTTTTAATGTCTTATAAATGTAGTTTTTATACTTGTCCGCATACAGCTTGCTGCAGATATATACATTTGGTTCTTTTCCTGAAAAATAATTGACGTCAACCAGAACAGTACCGTAGCTGGGTCCGTTGGATGCATCCACCTCGCAGTAATATTTATCACACTTCTCAATACACTCCGGATAGAGTGCCGCTGCCAT
>NZ_JAWYAJ010000342.1:0-10274 GCF_034124845.1 Robinsoniella sp. | reverse complement strand
TTTATGTGTAAAAAAATATGATAAATAATTCAGGAGGAAATGAAATGAGGGAGAAAAAAGTTATTCAAAAATTTTTCATTTGGATGATTGTCATGCTGCTGTTGATAACAGATATTCCGGTAATGGTTGTTCGGGCGAATGAAACAGGTTCCGGCCAGCAAGAAGAAATCATGCTGAAAACTACCTTACAAAATGGATTTACCCAACGGGCGAGCAAAAAAACATTTGATGTCTGGGCAAGAGACAGCGGAGACAACAAGGTGGATTCTGAGGCATTTTTATACAGCCAAGATACACCTGAAGACCTGGAAGCGCTGGCGGTAAGCTGGAACGATGATAAAAAAACCAGCTATTTATTAAATATGACCGGCAAGGCAGATGGCAGTTACGGCATTATTGTCCGGGGATATAAGGAAGACGGTTCTGAAAAAGAGGTTCAATTCCATTTTACATACAAAGCAGCAAATAAAGGGGAGTGTGTTGGATATGCAGCCTTAGATATTGAACTATTCACTATTTCAAAAGATTATCTGATAGAACCGATGCTGGTTCCAGTGTATGAAGGTGAGAATTCTGTCCGCGCCCTCCAGCGTCTGATTCACAAATACGGATTCGAAATGGTTTATACGGGAAGTCTGGATACCGGGTTTTATTTAGCAAAAATTAAAAATTTGCCAATTGGTTTCCTAAAGGATGCAGTTTTAGAGCCTAAGGTTTCTACCGTGGATGAAGTGCGAAATGCTTTTGATCCGGCGGCTTATATTGAGGGTGAGCTGGGAGAATTTAATTTCAGCCGAATGAGCGGCTGGATGTATTGTTTGAACAATGTATTTCCAAATGTAGGATTTGCGGACACCTATCTATCAGACGGTGATGTGGTACGCGTACAGTTCACGGTAGGATATGGTTCTGAGATCGGCGGCTCCGGTGCAATGGGGGGCGGGGATATTGATGATTATTATCTGGTAGCAGACAAAGACCGTCTGACATATCTGCTTGCCAGTATAAATTCTGCAGCAAATAGAGAAGCGTTGCTGAATGATCCAAAGATCAGCCAGATGGTAAATCAGGCGAACCAAGTCATGAGTGACATAGGAGCAGAGCAAAATGTGGTAGATGAGATATCAGAAATGTTGGAAGATACATTGATTGGTGAAGTAACTGCTATAAAAATGCTGACAGAAGATAAAGAGATTATGATTCATGACAGTGAAGAGCTGCAGGTGGCAGTGGAGCCGGAACAAACGAATTTTCCGGTTAATCTCCACTGGACATCCAGTGCCCCGGAAGTGGTGTCAGTAGAAAGCGGAGAGGTAACGGCAGTAAGTCCGGGTGTGGCACAGATTACAGCCAGTTATAGAGATCTGCAGGCATCCTGTACCATTACGGTACCGGAAAGCCCCATGACCGGAATTGAACTGAGTGCAGATCATTTGGAAATTCTGAAAAACCAGAAAAGTGCACTGGAAGTAATCTATCTGCCATCAAATACATCGGATAACAGGGAAGTACAGTGGTCTTCTTCTAACGTAAATGCCGCCACAGTAGATGAAAAAGGAATGGTTGTAGGAAAAGCCGCCGGTGACACTGTCATCACGGCTGTCTGTAATGATTTTGAAGCTTCCTGTACAGTAAGCGTCAAAGAGATTCCGATGACGGATATGAGTCTTAGTATGGAATCCATGGAATTAACAAAAGGTGCCACAATGACATTAAAGGCAAATAGCATTCCAGAGGATGCAACAGACGACATTACCTGGACTTATGTAACATCTGATCTGGAAGTAGCTGCCGTGGGTAAGACCGGAATTGTCAAAGGGATTGCCGAAGGTGAGGTGGATATAACGGTTTCGTCAGGGGCATTCAGCAAAACATGTAAGGTAACCGTAAAGGAAATACCGCTGCAGCAAATCAGTATCAGTCCCCCTTGTTTTTCCCTGTCCAGCGTCAGCGGTGTGAAAATTAAAAATTTATTATTAACCGTATCGCCGGATAACTATACGGAAAATATCAGATGGTATTCCTCGGACTCTTCCGTTGCAAGTGTAAACGAAAATGGTCTGGTCATGGCAAAGAAAAATGGTACGGTCTGGATAACGGCATACGGGGATAAAAGCGGATTAAGTGCCAGTACTATGGTAAAAGTGATCGACAAAGCGGTTTCCGTTAACAGTCTGTCATTTTCCCAATCTGAAATATCTCTGGAAGAAGGAAAAACTTTAACATTACCGATTAAAACATCACCAGCAAATGCTACGGATCCGTTTATATGGGTATCCGATCAGGAAAGGATTGTAACGGTCAAAGACGGCACTATTACAGCAAAATCTTTAGGTACTGCGAATGTAACGGTATATTCAGGTGATCAGACTGCTTCCTGTAAAATAACCGTTCAGAAGAAATCGGAACCGAAGCCAACGCCTTCGCCAACCCCAACACCACCTGTTCCACAGCCCCCAAAACCGGCACCACAGCCAAAAGCCTATGTGAAGTTAAATGTAAGCAGCATTCCTCTGCAGGTGAAAAAATCAACCAAAGTAGTGAAAGTTAAAAGCATTGGAAAAGGAGATAAGGCTGCTTCCTGGACCAGCTCAAATAAAAAAGTGGCGACGGTTACAAAGAGTGGGAAAATTACAGCAAAAAAGAAAGGGACTGCTAAAATTACCGTAAAGACAAAACGTGGTGTAAAAGCAGTCTGCAGGGTAAACGTACAAAAAAGCAAAGTTGTTACGAAATCGCTCAAAGTTAATAAGAGCAGTATGAAACTGAAAAAAGGGAAAAAGGCAACGATTACAGTTGTCAGAAAACCAATTACGGCAACGGAAAAAATTTACTTTGAATCATCGAATGAAAAAATAGCTACTGTAAATTCGAAAGGCGTTGTAAGGGCGAAGAAGGCAGGACATTGCAAGATTAAGGTGAGGAGCAAAAATGGCAAATGTAAAACCGTAAATATTAAGGTTATAAAATGAAAAACGATTCAGAGGGTGTTTGAAAATTCATAGAAGAATGCTGTATGGCGTTTTCAGTGCAGTAATATTTCGAACACGCTCCGGGGAAGAAGGAGGAAGTTTATGAAATGGAGAGGTTTTTGTAAAAGGGTACTTGCCCTGGTATTAGCAGTTGTCATGGTACTTGGCATTGTACCGGTTACATCCCTGAAAGTACAGGCGAAAGCGTGGGATCCGAATAAGGCAAATGAGAATCTGGAGATACGATTCTGGGAAGACCAGCAGCCTGGAATAAGATTTTATATCAATGCAGGAGCACGGTATATCCTGGAGCGTGTAAAAGAGCCCAATGTGGGAACCAATAACGGGGAATGGTCGGTAATGGACCTGCTGCGGGGGATGTATATTGGTGCTGATTATATGAATTATATTGAAGAGGGATATTTTACCGATTATTTGAAGCGGGTTGAGCAATATGTGATTGATAAAAATGGGAAATTGCATTTTGCCAAATCTACAGAATGGTCCAGAGTTATTTTGGCGTTAAGTGCTCTGGGATATGATATTACTGATGTTGCAGGATATAACTTTATCGATAAATTGTCATCCTCATACAAATTTTCATATTTACAGGGTATTAATGGTCCAATCTGGGAAGTAATTGCCATGAATACCGGTGGATATTCTTTTATTAAAAATCCGGTTGATGCAGAATCAGGGGATGTTAATAACTATGGCAGAATGTTGGAATTTATTTTAAGGAACGAAATTGTTCAAAAGGATGGTACGAAAGGGGGATTTGCACTGAAAGGGGATATTCCCGATCCGGATATAACAGGAATGGCCCTTCAGGCGCTGGCACCATATTATTTAGATCAGGCAAAATATGTGCAAACCGGTTCATCTGTATCTTATAATGAATTTCAAAAAGCAGTCGAAAGAGGAATTCTGGAACTAAGCAAATTACAAGCCGCAAATGGTGCGTTTAAGGGCTGGGGAAATGTGAATTCGGAATCTACGGTGCAGGCGATTGTAGCATTAACTGCACTTAACATTGATCCCAAATCATCTTATGTAGAACTGCCCAATATCGGTAAAAGCTGCAGTTTCATTCAAAAAGGGATGGTACAGGACGGAGTTCATACAAATAATATGATCGATGCCCTTCTTACTTTCTGGGCATCCAGGAGTGGTGCGTCACCAGGATCGGGTGGCTTCAAGCATGTTACGGCAGGAGATGATGGAGGAAGTGGCTCCGGAAATGTTGTAAACGGAATGGCTACTGACCAGGCAGTCTATGGATTAATCGCATATGACCGATTTTTAAATGGAGAAAACTCTTTATATGATATGACTGATATGACGGATGGCAGCTATCAGGAAATGGCCCCCGCATCTTTTTCGGTAATTTTTGACGGAAATGGTCATGCAGAGAACTTTGTAGAAGAGCACAGTCCTTATGCCGAGGTAAAAATGCCAGTAGTAACTGCTGCAGACGGGGAAGAACTCATCGGTTGGAATACAAAAAAAGATGGAACCGGGAGTTTTTACCAGCCAGGAGAATTACTGTCTATGCCGGAGCAGGACATTATGTTATATGCACAGTATGGTAAAAATAAATATTCTATAAATGTAAATTTAAATGAGGGTTCGCTTGCACCGGGAGTTTTAATACCAAGTATTTATACCCCTTATACAGACACCATTGTACTGCCGACTGCAGAACAGATCACAAAAAATGGTTGTACCTTTAAAGGGTGGTACAAAAATTCTTCATTTACTGGTACCCCAATCACTGAAATTCCAAAGGGCAGTTATGGAGACATGACTCTTCATGCAAAATGGATTGTGGATTATCTATCAGGTTTAAATGAATTTATTGGAATTGTAAATAAATTGAATGTGGAAGCGATTACTATTTCAGACCGTTCTAATATTTTAAGGGCTAGAGAAATATATGATGGATTATACGCAGTACAGCAGGCAGCAGTTGGTGAAGTGTACTATAGAAAGCTGTTGAGAGCCGAAGAGAAACTTGCTGCATTAGAAGCCAGTATGGAAGAAAGTAAAATTGTAATTGAATTAATTAATAATTTAGGTAATGAGATTGCTCTGAAGGATGCAAAAGCTATTTCAGAAGCTAGGGCTGCATATGACGCACTGTCTGAAGAAGAGCAGGAGATGATCACAAACTACAGTAAGCTGATTGATTTAGAAGCAAAGTTGGCTGTATTAATCGAAAATGATAATCGGGTTAAAGAAGTGGAAAAGCTGATTAGTTCTATTGGGAATGTCAGTATTGAATCGCAGGAAGCAATTGAACAGGCAAGGGAAGCTTATAATAACCTTAATGAAGAACAAAAGGTGCTTGTAAATGAACGTACTTTGCGGCAGTTGGAAACTGCAGAAGAAACGCTTTCTGTTTTAAAAGAAAGTGCAGCCAGAATTGCGCTTGTTCAGGAAAAAATACAGGCAATACCAAATTTAGAGGATCTCAACCTTGAAGATAATAGTTTTCAACTGATTTCCGAAGCCCATGCAGCTTATCTGATGCTTTCAGAAGAAGAAAAGTCACAACTGCAGGAGGGTATACTCGATCGCCTTATTTCGTCTGAACAAATACTTTATGATATGGCACAGGAGCTTGGTTCAGAAGATGACTTTAAGGCAGCAACAGAAGTTGTAAATCAAATTGCGGAATTAGGGGGATCTGCATCTCTGGATTCAGAAGCTGATATTTTGGCTGCCAGGTCATCTTATGAAGCGCTTACGAGCAATGTTCAAAAGGTCCTGGTTGAAAATTATTATACTTTAGTACGAATTGAGATGGACCTTGCTGCTTTAAAAAATGATAAAGCGCTGGCAGAGGAAATGATGGCTAGAATTGCTGGAATAGGAGAGGTTACATTAAATAAAGAAAGTGAACTGGTTTCGATCCGCCGTGATTTTGGAAGGATGACTGCAAATCAAAAGAAGCTGGTGGAAAATTACCAGGTATTGGTTCAGGCGGAGATGGCACTTTCTAATATGAAATACAACTATAAAAAGGCACAGGAAGTACTTGATAAAATCTCAGCAATCGGCACCGTGTCAATGGGCAGCAAAGATGCAATACTTTTGGCAAGAGCAGCATATGATAACCTGAGGGAAGAGCAGCTTGCCTATATATCACAGCAGGAATATCAGGTTCTAACAGACGCAGAAAAAGAATATGAAAGAATTTTAAGCCTACAGTTAAAAGGCATTGGGCTTAATCGTTATCAGTTAACCGTTGATGTAGGAAGCAGTGTAAATTTACAGGTTTCTTATAATCCTGTAAATACTATCAATGATAAGACTGTAAAATGGAGCAGCAGTAATAATAAAGTAGTAACGGTACAAAATGGACAGATCAAGGGAATTAGTAATGGAGAGGCAGCAATTACAGCCAGTGTAGGGAAATTTTCAGTATTGTGCCGCGTAGTAGTTCAATCGCCTTTGAAGGGACTGACTATGAATCAGACGAATATTGCACTTGTGAAAGGACAAAGCAGTTTATTATCTATTGGCTATGTACCGGAGAATACTACTTCGGATCGAAATGCAGTTTGGAGCAGCAGTAATAATAAAGTTGCTGCTGTTTCAGGCGGCAGAGTCACTGCTCAGGGTGCTGGAACTGCAGTAATAACAGCTAAGGTAGGTAATTTTACAACGAGATGTAATATTACGGTTTCGAACTACAGTTTGACTTATGTTCTTGCCGGAGGAAGCAATCATTCAGGTAATCCATCAGTTTATAATGGAAATGCTTCTATTTCTTTAAGGTCTCCAAAAAAAGCAGGTTACCTGTTTAAAGGCTGGTATACGGACCGAAAGTTTAAAAAGCAAATTAAAAAAATACAAAAAGGAAAAGGAAGCAATTATACACTATATGCGAAGTGGGAAAAAGTTAAGAAACCTTCTAAACCCGTAATTAAAAGTGTTTCGAATTCTAATGCAAAAAAATTGAAAGTAGTGATAAAGAAAAAGGTAAAATACGCTCAGGGTTATCAAATACAATATGCATTGGATAAACGTTTTAGAAAGAGTATGAAAACGGTAACAACCAAAAGCACAAGTAAAACACTAACAAAATTGAAGAAGAAAAAAACATATTATGTTCGGGTACGGGCATATCGTAAAGATTCAGTGGGTAACTATATATATGGTTCTTATAGTTCGACTAAGAAAATAAAGATTACGAAATAATGAGGTGAAAGCGATGGGAAAACTTTGGTCAAATATTAAGACCAGTGTAAAAAAGCATAGAAGCGCGTCAACGGGTGTCACAACACTGTTGGTAATCATCTTGTTAACCGCCACGTTCCTAAATGCTTTAAGCAGTCAGGCTTCAGCTGTTCCATCCAACCCAATCCAGGGACTGTCGAAAGACAGCTCCCTGGTAAAATTGACCAGTACAAATGAAGTAGTGCCAACTTTGCCGAAGGGAATCGCAGCGGCAACAACTTCATCCGTAAATTCTGACCCGGATGAAGAACAGAACCAGGGGCAAAACAAGAATAAAAACAATAACCCCGAGACGAATAAAAAGCAGGGGAATACTTCTGGTTCAGGAAAAGCAACAGGCAATGATGGTTCGACTGGTAATGGAGGTAACACCGGAAACGAAAATTTTGGAAGTTCGAATGGACTAAGCGGAAATGGAAGCGGAGACAACAATGGGAATGGGCCTGGTGATAAGGGGAAAGAGAACGGGAATAAGGAGCTGGGACCAAAAGGTGAGCAGCAAAATGAATATTTTAAGACGACAATTATAGATGGTGAAACAGTCACCAATAGTGTTTACACATTTGCAATTTCTCAGATTAATAAAGAACTGACGGTAAGAAATGTATCTGTTAAGGTGAATAGTGGGGAGGATCTAGAATTTACGGGCAGCGTGAAGCTATCCTCTGGTGAAAATAAGATAAAAGTATCCGTTACTTATCGGGATAAAGATAAAAAGGTATTTACCGTTTCCAAAACTTATACGGTATATTTAGAGTTGGTAAAGATACAAATAAATTGTAACATAAATAATAATGATACGGTTACAAAGAATAATTACAGCTTCACTGCATATGCAGAAGTATCAGGAAAAGAAATACCGGTAACAGTAACATGTAATGGGAATGTTGTTACATCAGAATCCAATGAATATCAGGTGTCGCTTCAGGAAGGGAAAAACCATTTTGTTGTATCAGCTGTAAACGGTGAGAGCAGTGAGGAAAAAAAGTATACCATTACATATAACAAACCCATCAGTGATCTGACAATCAGTACAAATTTAGAAGATTTTGAAGTAGTTGATGTTCCTGAAATTACATTTTATGCCCGAGGACTGAGAGGATCTAAGGAAGTGGACATGATAGTCACCTGTAAGGGAGAAGAACTAACCAGTGATGAAAATGGCAATTATACATATTCCTTTACGGATAAGGGTGATTATACATTTTTTCTGGAGGCTAAAGATGGTGAAGGTTATATTAAAGAGAATCATACGGTTACTTATTCATTTGTTGTAGGTGGAGATGGTGAAGAAATTGATCCTTTTATGCCAACCATTACTACTGATTTATTCGAAATTGAAAATAGTGGGATGGAGGTTCCGGGGAAATTTAGTTTTTATATTTTTTCTAAGGATTATAAAGGAAATTATATTTCTATCGAAAACATAAAGGTGTTTTTAAATGGCGAAGAAATAATGTATGAATATCCTAATGTGGAAAAAGTGTCATATAATGCTAATCTAGTTCCGGGTCTGAATACAATTGAGATATATGCCTATGATGTTAATAATCAAAAAACATGTTATAAATGTATAAGTATCGAATCAGATCCGGATCTCCCAGCAGAAGGTGAAAAGTTTGTAGGCACAATCCATGTATCCATGGAAGCAACAACAGTTGGCGTAGCGAATATTTTTAGTGAATCGGTAGATATCAAAGAAGGAGTAAATTTAGCTCATATAATAGATACTATTTTACGTAATTACAATATTAAACCTGAAGCTTCGGGATCCTTAGATGAAGGTTATTATCTGGAAAGGATTATTACGGATTATGAGTTATTCAGCGAACCTGCAATTCCGGAAGATTTAAAAGAAAAATTAATGGAATGGGATGATGGAACCGGAGAAGTATTTCATGGAAAATTTTTGGGAAATAACAGCCTTGGTGAATTTGATTTCACAAAGGGCTCAGGGTGGATGTACATGGTAAATGGAGAGTATCCGAATCTGGGATTTGCGCAGTATTATCCTAAAGACGGTGATGATGTACGTATTCGATTTACTCTTGCATACGGAAGTGACATCGGCGGCGGCGCTGCAATGGGCGGCAACAATAATCCTGCAAATGGCAGCGAGAACGGCACCGACACCGGATCAGTCATCTGGGATAAGGAGTGGTAATCATCATGAGATTAAAAATGAACGCAGATAAATTAATAAAGAAGCTTCTGGTAATGTGTACTGCCTGCGGTATCCTTGCAGGCATATTCACAATTACTGCAGAAGCTTCCCACAAAGATTATACCCCGGACGAACTGTTAAATGTCATGGAGGGAATTATAAACTGGCGCAAGGCTATTTCAGGCGTCAGCCTGGACGAACCTCTGATGTCAGAAGTTTTTCTGGACAGTGTGGGATCGACTGCAGGCGACTGGGCGGCTATTGGCATAGGCAGAAGCGGATATGCAGATGATTACAATGCTTATCTTGCCGTTACGGCAACGTATATCAGTAAATCCTATCAGGAAAACGGATATTTGGATCGTACAAAAGCGACGGAATGGCAGAGAATCGGACTGGCGGTGCTCTCAGCAGGAGGAGATCCGGTTTCTATAGGAGAGGACCAGGAGGGCAATCCAGTCGATCTGGTGGCGGATGGCAGCTATAATCGGGGCAAGGTAATGTCGCTGGGTACACAGGGAACTAACGGACTGATCTTCGGACTGCTGCTCATGGATAGTATGCGATATGATATTCCGGCGGATGCGGCAGATACGAGAGAGGGGTTGCTGGAGAAGATTCTCAGCAGTCAGATTAAGGATGGCGGGTTTAATCTGACATCCATGGATCCGCAATCGGATGTAGATATGACTGCCATGGCGCTTCAGGCATTGGCACCTTACTATAACAGTGAGAAGACCTATCGCTATGTGCAGCAGGGAACGAAGCAGGATCAGGTAAAAAGTGTCCGGCAGGTTGTGGACGAAGCCCTGCAATTCCTTTCATCCAGCCAGCAGGAATCGGGCGGTTTCACAAGCTGGGGATCGGAGAATTCGGAAAGCTGTTCTCAGGTG
>NZ_JAWYAJ010000341.1:0-20131 GCF_034124845.1 Robinsoniella sp. | reverse complement strand
ATTGCAGGAGGTGAGGAATAACATGAAACAGAAAATGGACTTTAAAAAAATAACGAAGATGCGTCTGTTCATGCCGATTGTATGTCTGCTGGTCGTATTGCTTGTAAATGTAATTACAACCCCCAGCTTCTTTAAAATTTCTCTGAACAATGGTGTGCTGTACGGATATATCATCGATGTTATCAACCGTGCGTCAGAGCTTGTAATACTGGCAGTTGGTATGACATTAGTAACCGCAGCCAGCGGCGGACAGGATATCAGCGTGGGAGCAACCATGGCAGTGGCTGGTGCTGTATGCTGTCAGATCTTATCCGGTGGGGAAGTATCAACCAATACATTTCAGAATCCTCTGATTATTGCCATACTGGCAGCATTGGTTGTAGCAATGATCTGCGGTTCCTTTAATGGTTTTCTGGTTGCACATCTCAATATTCAGCCTATGGTTGCAACATTGATATTATATACAGCAGGTAGAGGTATTGCACAGCTAATTACCCAGGGACAGATTACTTATGTACGTGTGGAATCTTACAAGGTATTAGGCGGTTATATCGGAAAGTGTCCGATTCCAACGCCAATATTTATTGCAATTATTGTAATCATCATCATCAACCTGGTACTAAAGAAAACCGCGTTGGGATTATACATTGAATGTGTAGGAATCAATGGAGCGGCATCCCGCCTGGTGGGATTAAATTCTAAAATGATTAAGTTTCTAGCCTATGTGCTCTGCGGCCTGCTTGCCGGAATTGCCGGAATTGCAGCATCCAGCCGTATCTATTCTGCAGATGCAAACAATATCGGATTAAATCTGGAAATGGATGCAATTCTTGCAGTTGCCCTTGGCGGGAATATCTTAAGCGGCGGTAAATTCAGCCTTATGGGGTCTGTAATAGGTGCCTATACCATTCAGGCACTGACTACAACTCTTTATGCAATGAACGTATCTGCTGACCAGCTGCCGGTATACAAAGCCGTAGTAGTTGTAATTATCGTAACACTGCAGAGCGAAGTGTTCAAAAAATTCTTCAAAAACCTCACTGGTAAGAAGGACGCAAAAAAATTAGCCGCACAAGGAGGTAACCAGTAATGAAAAGTTTGAATAATAAGAAAAAACTGAATGGAAACAGTTTCCTCCTTATGATTACGATTCTGCTGTTTGTAATCATGTATGCCGCCGGTATGATTATTTTTAATGATAAAGGATTTGCAAAACCCCAGATGTTCTTAAACCTGTTTATCTCAAATGCCGGACTTCTGGTAATTGCTATGGGACAGACGATTGTAATGATCACCGGAGGAATTGATATTTCCGTAGGTTCTGTGACAGCGCTGGTGTGTATGGTAGCGGCAAACCAGATGGAAAATAATGGTGCAAGTGCCTATACTGCTGTTTTACTGGCACTGATGATCGGTCTGGCATATGGCGTGATTCAGGGATTTTTAATATCTTACCTGGATATCCAGCCGTTTATTGTTACACTGGCAGGTATGTTCTTTGGACGTGGTCTGACTGCCATCGTCAGCACCGACATGATTTCTATAAAAAATGAAGTGTTTTTAAATTGGGCAAATTTTAAAATAAACATGCCATTTGGAACTGTGAGTAAGAAAGGCGTCTTCCAGCCTGCGTATATTTATCCCACGGTGGTTATAGCCCTGATCATACTGGTAATTGTCATTATCATTATGAAATATACAAAATTCGGACGGAAGTTATATGCAATCGGAGGAAATCAGCAAAGCGCATTAATGATGGGAATTAATGTACGCAAGACGAAACTGTTTGCATACATATTGAATGGTCTTTTAGCAGGAATCGGTGGATTTTTATTCTGCCTCAACAGTTGTGCAGGATTTGTAGAGCAGGCAAAGGGATTGGAAATGGATGCTATTTCTTCAGCTGTTATTGGAGGTACACTGCTAAGCGGAGGTGTCGGTACCCCATTTGGAACCCTGTTTGGTGTACTGATTAAAGGCTCCATATCCAGTTTGATTACAACCCAGGGCACGCTGTCCAGCTGGTGGGTAAGAATCGTATTATCTGCATTGCTTTGTTTCTTCATCGTATTACAATCAATATTTGCCAGAATGAAATTGAAAAAATAAAGAAAATACAAAACTTTATAAATCAAAACATAAATAAAAGCAGGGCTGTCAATTTAAGCACAAACTTCTGTAATTAAGAGAAGATCTGATCACTAGAGCGTGTAAAAAAATTGCTTTCTGACATCTGTGCGTTTCAGTTTGTGGGAGATTTGTCCCGAATGAAGGGCGCGTAGCGGGCTACGCAACCTGAATCCGGGGCAAATATGCCGCAAAGTGGGGCGTGCAGATGGTGGGAATGAATTTTCAAACACGCTCTAGGTCAATCAGATCGTGAATTACCGGAATTTCGCTTTTTATGACTGCTCTTTTTTATAGAAAATATTGTATAAAAATACCACAATTATTTTTACGCTATTGCTTTTGATAGTTATTATAACGATAATATACTATGCTGTACCGTGAGTCACATCTGTAAATTTTGCAGAATTTTCAAACACGATTTGGGGAGTAGTATGGTCAATGGTGTGGAAATATGCTTAAGGACGGAGGACAATATGATTAAAGTATTTCTGGCAGAAGACGAAATGACGATTCGGGAAGGTATTAAAAAGAGGGTAAAGTGGGAAGAAAACGGCTTTCTCTTTTCCGGTGAGGCTGAGGATGGGGAAAAGGCACTTTCGATGATCCGAAAGATAAGGCCGGATATTCTCATTACCGATATAAAAATGCCTTTTATGGACGGGTTAGAATTATGCAAAGTGGTGAAAGAAGAGTTACCTGAGATGAAGATTCTTATTTTAAGCGGGTATGATGATTTTGCGTATGCAAAGCAGGCAATCAGGCTGGGGGTAGCAGAGTATCTCTTAAAGCCGGTCACCTGCGCGAGACTGCTTCAGTCACTGTTGGAAATGAAGGAGGAATTTGAACAGGAGCGGGCACAGAGGCAGTTCCTGGAACAATACGAGAGGGAAACACAAAAAGATTTTGAAATTTTAAAATATCAATTCTATCATGAACTGGTAAGCGGTAAGATCACTGCTGCCCAGCTTAAGCAGAGAGGAGAAGTCTTGGGGATTGAGCTGGATGCAGGAGCTTATAATTTTTTACTATATAAAATCTCGGCCTCCAGTTATGATGAACGTATGGATTACCGGCAGGATTATATGGAGGCGGAAGAATTTCTGGTAGAGACATTTGAGAAAGATAAAAGCTTAATTTATTTTGATCATATAGCGGAAGGATCTGCACTGTTAATTACAGGAAAGACGTCAAAGGAAATAGATCAGACAATTTCAAAATGCATCCGGACGATTTCGAAGAAAACGGATGAAACACAAAATCTCATTTACTTTATCGGTATTGGAAAAACAATAACCGATCTGAAAGATATTCCCATTAGTTATCAATATGCAAACAGAGCATACACTTATCGTTTTCTCACTCCGGGAAATAAAGTTCTCTATGGTGATGACATTTACACCGGCAGCATGGAAGAAGACGAGGCATTCAGTCTGAAGAATATATCTGCGGATCATACAGACAGTAAGGTTGCATTGAATTTCCTGAAAAGCGGCTTGAAGAGTGACATTGAACTATTTGTACAAAAATTTATTCGGAGTCTGGGAGAGAGTAATATGAATTCTTTAATGTTCCGTCAGTATATTGTCTTGGATGTGAATCTGCAGATTATTCAGTTTTTAGAAAGCATTGGGCGCAGCCGGGAAGACCTGCAGAAGCGTTTTCCGGAATTTGGTGACATCATGATGTTCACCCATTCAATTGGCAAGACAAAGCAGTATATCATGCAGAGCTTTGAAACCTGTATGGACCTAAGGGAACTGGCGGCGGTCAATAAATATGCGGATATGGTGGAAAGCGCCAAAGAATTTATCCGCTCCCATTATAACGATGAGGACATCTCACTCAATACCACAGCGGCCTGGGTAAATGTAAGTCCCAACCATTTCAGCCGCATCTTCAGCCAGGAAACAGGAGTTACTTTTGTAGAATACCTGACTGATATTCGGATTGAACGGGCAAAAGAGCTGCTTCGATGCACGAATATCAGAATTTCAGATGTTGGTTATGAAGTTGGTTATAAGGATTCTCACTACTTTTATTATCTGTTTAAGAAGATGGAAGGATGTACGCCAAAGGATTACCGCGTTAAAGTACAACGAAAGGAGAATAAGTAAATGACATATTTTCGTACTTTTTTGATAAGAAAACCCATTGATCGTAAAAAATATTATTCTTATAATAAATACATGAGCAAAACATTTCGGGTCTGATCCAGAGAGATTCTTGATAGAATATCTGATAGGCCCTTTTTGTCAATTATAAAATAATATTTCGGGTTTTATCGGAATGGTCCAGATAAAAGCAGCAGAGGGAGAAAAGATACGGATGGGTTTGAAGGAAGTGGAGTCCCGGTTTGACAGATGTTCAATCAGAAGGAAGCTGATGATTCTCAGAAGCGGGATTATTATGCCATTTATTATATTAATTATTTGGATGATTCTGCTAATGGTTTCTTATAATGAGAAATACAGTGCGGTAATTAACAATATGGCGGCTGCTACGGAGTTTAACTCCGATTTCCGCAATGAACTGGATTATAAAATGTACCGGATTGTGGCAGGGGCTGTTACATTTGAACAAGTTAAACCTTATGAGGATATAAACGAGGCGAAGATTATTCTGGAAAAGTTAAAAGAGACTGCCACAACGGAAAACAGCGTGGACAGAATTGATGCAATTCTACGCCTGTTAAAACAGCTGCAAAATACAATGAAGTCCATTGAGAAGAATGAACCGGTACTGGGCAGGAAAGACAATACGGAGATATTGGACAAAGATATCTACCAGTTTACAGAATTGGTAGATGAAAAAATGTCAGATTACATCCGATATGAAGCGGAACATGCGAAAGTGGTAAAAACAGAACTGGAAGTTCAGATAAGGACATCTATTCAATATTGTGTTATTATTGGAGTAGCTATCATATTCTTGGTGCTGCTTCTTACAAACCGGATATCTAAAAGTATTGAACGTCCGGTCCGGGAATTATGTGACAGTACCAAAGAGGTTGCCAAAGGGAATTTTAATATCCAGGTACGGATTGATCCTATGGAAGAGATGGAGGTACTTGGAAACAGCTTTAACAGTATGGTTAAGAAAATCGGAAGCCTGGTAGAAGATGTCCGCAATGAACAGATCCATCTGAGGAAGACGGAACTGAAGTTACTGCAGGCGCAGATTAATCCCCATTTTCTGTATAATACCCTGGATACTATCATTTGGCTTGCAGAAGATGAGCAAAATGAGCAGGTAGTCCAGATGGTGGATCAGCTGTCCATTTTCTTTCGTACTACATTAAGCAAGGGACAGGAGTTTATTACCCTGGCAGAGGAAGAATCTCATGTAAGAAGTTATCTTATGATCCAGCAGTTCCGGTATCAGGATATTCTGGACTACGAAGTGGAGATGGATCAGGATATCAGATGCAATTATATTCTGAAGATCTGCCTCCAGCCAATTGTAGAGAATGCCCTTTATCACGGGATTAAGAACAAAAGAGGAAAAGGAAAGCTCAGTGTAAAAGGATACCGGATCGGAGACTATATTCACTTTTCTGTAAAGGATACCGGACGGGGAATGAGTCCGGAAGAATTAACCAGCCTGGAAAATGAGTTAAAAGGAGAGAAGCTGTCTGACAGTAAAAAGGGCTTTGGTCTTTTAAATGTAAATGAGCGGCTGAGTCTGATTTATGGAGAGGAGTGTAAAATACATATCACCAGTGAATATGGTGTTGGAACGGAGGTTTACTTTAAGATACCTGTCTGCAACAAAGTAGTAGAATAGGAAAAGGGAGATTTACTATGATAAAAGTTTTTATAGTGGAAGATGAAACCGTCATCCGGGAAGGAATCAAACGCAGAATAGATTGGGAAGCGAATGGATTGTGCCTGGTGGGCGAGGCCGGTGACGGGGAACTGGCATACCCTATGATACAGGAAACAAAACCGGATCTGCTTATCACGGACATTATGATGCCGTTTATGGATGGACTGGAACTGAGTGAACTGGTGAAAAAAGAGATGCCCCAGATCAAAATAATTATTATCAGCGGATTTGAACACTTTGTTTATGCCAACCGTGCGCTTAAAATCGGAATAGTAGATTATCTGTCAAAACCGGTGGATGCGAGAAAGCTTCTGAATATTATGATTCAGGTAAAAGAGCAGATCGAAAGGGAAAAACAGAAGAGAAAATATATTGAACTTTATGAATTGGAACGTGAGAAGAAAAGAATTCTGAAAAAGAATCAATTGTTTAATGACATGATCACAGACAAGTGTTCCGTATCTGAAATTATATCCAGAGGAATGGAGCTTCAGATTGATCTGGCGGCAAAGGCATACAATATAATTCTCTTCCAGTTCTGGCAGGAAAAAACAGAGGTACAGACGAACATAACCGAACATGCATTGATGGACAAGATAGCAGATAAGCTGGAGAGAGGTAAGTACAAGGCAGTATATTTTAACCGGGAATCAGAAGGAGGAGCGGTTCTTGTCAAGGGAAAAGACCGGGATGAGTTGAATTGCACCGTAAACAATATCCTGGAGATTTTGGATCAGGTTACCCAGACGTGGACGGGATACCGGTATTTCGCCGGTGTGGGACAGTGCTTTGCAAGGCTGGGAGACATAACAAAATGCTATTATCAGGCGAATAAGGCATTTGCTTACCGTCTTTTTGACCAGTCTAAGAAGGTAGTATATAGCGCTGAACTTCCGGATATAGATCGGGATCAGGGTCTGCAGATTAATATGGATGAGATTGACATGGGGAAGATGGACAAGGATACCCTGGAGGATTTTCTGAAAAACGGGTCGGGGCAGGAAGCAGCAGAATTCATAGACAACTATATTGAAAGCATAGGAAAAGCAAACATGGAATCTATGATCTTTCGGCAGTATATTGTGCTGGATACAAATTTTGCGGCACTGCGCTTTTTGAAGAAGATCGGAAATAAAGAAGAAACGCTGAAAGAGCATCATACAAAAGTAGGGGATCTTCTCGCCAATATCAGTTCCAGAGAGCTGACCAGAAATTATCTGATTAAGATTCTGGAACTTTGTATTGAAACCCGGGATAAAATGTCTAAAAGCCGTCTGGAAGGATGGATTGAGGATGCGAAAGATTATATCAATGAGCACTATGGGGATGAAAAAATTTCGCTGAATGCAGTTGCAGCTTATGTAAATGTAAGCCCAAATCATTTCAGCAGAGTTTTCAGACAGGTGGAAGGAAAGACTTTTGTGGAATACCTGACGAAAACCAGACTTAATAAGGCGAAAGAGATGCTCAGGTGCAGCAGCATGAAGACATCGGATATAGGCAGCAGGCTGGGGTACCGGGATGCGCATTATTTTTATTACATATTTAAAAAAGAAGTGGGATGCACTCCGAAAGATTATCGAATGAAAAGTGTTGTATAAACAGAGTTGTAAAATAGGATCGGTAGGAAAATGGAAAAGAAGAAAATATGGATACTTTGTATTACAATAGCAAGCATGCTCCTGGCAGGGTGTTCGATGACAACGAATCACAGAGAGACAATATCTGCGGAAGAAAAGAACCTGATAACAGTGGGATTTGCCCAGATCGGGGCGGAATCTGACTGGAGAATTGCCAATACGGAATCGATGAAAGAAGCGCTTAGTGTGGAAAATGGTTTTCGTCTCCTGATATCCGATGCACAGCAAAAGCAGCAGAATCAGACAAAAGCGGTTCGGGATTTCATCTCCCAGGAAGTAGACGTCATTGTAATTGCACCTGTTACAGAAGACGGATGGGAAACGGTACTGGAAGAAGCTAGAGATGCAGGCATTCCGGTAATTGTTGTAGACCGGATGATTAATGTCACGGATGATTCCCTGTATACGTGCTGGGTCGGATCTGATTTTGAAAAAGAGGGCAGAGATGCGGCGGACTGGCTGGTAAATTATATGGAAACACGTGATGAGGGCAGCGGCGGCAAGCATCAGATTGCCATATTGAAAGGAACCATCGGGTCCACTGCCGAAATAGGCCGCACAAAAGGATTTAACGAAGCCATCAAAAAATACACGAACTATGAGATTGTGTCGGAGCAGCTGGGAGATTTTATACAGACAAAGGGCAAAAAAGCAATGGAATACTGCCTTCAGAAGTATCCGGACATTGATGTAGTGATAGCCCAGAATGACAATATGGCATTTGGAGCCATGGAAGCCATTGAAGAAATCGGGAAAAAGCCTGGACAAGATATTGTGATTGTATCATTTGATGCAGTCAAAGCAGCATTTGAGGCGATGATCGAAGGAAAATTAAATGTTTCCATAGAATGCAATCCTCTGCATGGTCCCCGGGTGGCAGAAATTGCGAAAAAAATTATGAGCGGGGAATCAGTAGATAAGCTTCAGTATGTGGAAGAGGGGATTTATCCTGCAGAGACAGCGGCAAAGGAACTTCCCAACCGGAAATATTAGAGGGTGGATAAAAACTGCTTTCTGGCAGATGGGGATTATGCCCCGCCATGAGTAGCGGGGTTTTGTCATTAACAGGATTTGCTGCCTGGTTTTAAAATAGAATTACGAGAGTCTGCGGTACGTAAAACCGCAGGCTTTTTCTTTGTTTCAACAGGTAAAAAATAAATTTTAGAAAAGATGTTGACAAACTATACTGTAACCATTATAATTACAGTATAAATGAAACTAAAAAAGTTACAGATAAGAAATTATGATCTATATATCTCAATAGACAGAGGAGGCAACTATGGGTGTTCAAAGGAAATCAAAGAAAAGATTTATAAAACCTCTCATTTTTATAGCAGGAGGCATAGCTGCCGGATACTTATATTACTGGCAGATTGGGTGTATCAGCGGAACCTGTGCCATAACTTCAGACCCTGCCAAGAGTATGGTCTTTGGAGGAATCATTGGATTGATTCTGGCAGTAGGATTCTGGGAACCGGCATCAAAGGAGAAAAAGCCTGTTGAGCATACAATTGAGGATGACAGGAAATAAATGAAACTTGCATAACAAATAGCAAGTACAGGAAAGTGGTAACAAAAATGAAATAAGAATAAGCAATTTACAAATAAAAAGAGATAAAACATCAGATGAAACATCAGATATAACATCAGATAAAACATCAGATATAACATCAGATAAAACAGAAAACGGAGGAAATACAAATGGCAGGAACATTGTTAACAAAGGAAAACTTTAATAGAGAAATAGAAGAAAGCAAGATTACCGTAGTGGATTTCTGGGCGCCATGGTGCGGTTATTGCATCAGGATAGCACCGTCGGTAGATCAGATAGCCGAAACTTATCAAGATGACATCAAAGTAGGCAAGATTAATATTGATGATGAACCGGATCTGGCAGAGCAGTTTGACGTTATGACCATTCCGACCCTGATTGCGTTTCAAAATGGAAAAGCAGTTGGCGAACCCCTGGTAGCACCCACCGCAAAGTCTCAGATAGTAGGCTGGATGCAGGAACTGGGAATTACGGGAGAGTAGGAGAGGAGAAAACGTCATGGAACAGAAGATATCAGATGTGATTATTATTGGCGGCGGACCGGGTGGATATACAGCGGCTTTATACAGTGCGAGAGCAAATTTAAAGACAATGGTTATTGAGAAGCTTTCCGCTGGCGGACAGATGGCGACAACCAGCCAGGTAGATAATTATCCGGGGTTTGAAGAAGGTGTAAATGGATTTGAACTGGGAGAAAAGATGCGCCAGGGGGCAGAACGCTTTGGGGTGGAATCCTTATTTGCTGAAGTGGAATCCGTGGATTTAAGTGCACATCCAAAAGTAATCCATACCAGTGATGGAGATTACTTCGCCAGGACAGTTATTCTGGCAACGGGAGCAAATCCCCGGGAAATGGGACTGGAAGAGGAACAGAAACTAAAGGGCAGGGGCGTCGCATATTGCGCTACCTGTGATGGAATGTTCTACCGCAATAAAACAGTTGTGGTAGTTGGCGGAGGCAATACTGCTGTTGCGGATGCACTGTTTTTATCCAAGATCTGTAACAAAGTCTATCTTGTTCACCGCAGAGACCGGTTAAGAGCATCCAAAAGTTATATGTCAGCTTTGCAACAGAGTTTAAACATTGAATTTATCTGGAATGCTAAGGTAAAGGAAATCCTTCACGATAAAAAGGTGACCGGTGTAGTGACAGAAGATATCGAAAGTGGAGATACCATCAAAGTCGCATGTGACGGTGTATTTGTTGCGATAGGAAGAATTCCCAATACAGACTTGTTTAAAGGTCAGCTTGAGCTGGATGAAGGCGGATACATTGTGGCTGATGAGACCACAAAAACAAATCTGCCGGGTGTATTTGCGGTAGGTGACGTAAGGACGAAACCCCTCCGGCAAATTGTAACAGCAACGGCGGATGGAGCTGTGGCTTCTAAATTTGCAGAAGAATATATTGATATGCTTTCTGAATAGAGTTTCTTGTCAAATTTGTACATCCGGTATATAATATGAATATATCCAAGAAAGGGATTATCCTTTTAAAATCAAGGACTTTTCGGGAATATCGAATACTATATTACAAATGAGGCAGGTATAATGAATCGAATTGGAAAAAGAATACAAAGGTGCAGAGAAGAAAGAGGCATGAAGCAGGAAGAACTGGCAGAAAGGACAGGGCTTAGCAGCAGCTACATGAGCGCCATTGAACGAGGCGTAAAAGTACCGCGTCTGGAAACTTTTGTACGGATAGCAAATGCGCTGGAGGTGACCTCAGACATGCTGTTAGCAGATGTTCTAGACAGAGGTGCAGAAATCAAAGCTTCCGCTTTTGTAGATATCATGAAAGAACTGGAGCCAAAAGAGCAGGATAGAATCTTCCATGTAATTGAGGTTCTGGTAAAGGACGCAAAGCAGTAAAACCTTACTTGTTCGATGATGAGAAATAAAAAAGAATAGGATGTTAGCAAGCAGCAGATAAAACCAAAGATATGGTTTTGTCTGCTGCTTTTTTTTACAAAATAATAGAAAAAAATATGAATTTCGCACCTGTTTCGACAGACTTCGACATACCAGATGTGTTATACTAACTCTATTAGAACTACTCACACACTATTAGAATCACAAAGGAGATAAACGTATGAAGAGATGGTTACAGAATATTCAAAAGAATTGGTACAAGTACGCAATGGAAGCAGATTGTAAAAAGCTGGAGCGGCTGATTGAAGAGGGACGTAATCTAACGTCAGACGAAATTTTAGAGGCCAGCAGAAAAGTAGATGGGCATATGAATCGGTTTGCTGAGATAAAGGAATGTATGGAACAGCATACTACGTATTGAGTTAAGCAACGGGAAATAGTATCTGAATGATGATAACATTGCGTAAATTGAGAATTTGTTTTTATGATAAATGCCAGAGACTGGGGCATGAACAGGTCTCTGGCATTTTTGCGTGCAAAAACAAGATATATTATCAAAAAAAATATTGGAAACGTTTCTGAAGTTAGAAAAAAATAATAAAAATTATAAAATAAAAAAACTATAGTACGTTTGAAAATTATAAAGTTGCATTATGTTGATGATAATTTTAAAAATATAAGTAAAAGAAAAAAATATCATACTTTTGTCAAAAAATATCGAACGCATTTCTTTTTAGAGTTTGATAGAATAAGATAATGAAACAGTTTGGATGTATATATAACTTAATTTTTTTAAATACAATAAATTTAAAAAAATAGTTTTTAAAAAAATAAATATGTAATTAATTGTTTTAGGGAAAATTACAATAGGAGCGAAATGTTACTGAGAAATGAGATTGTTTCCGTAGACGTGTATGAAGTTGCATGGCTGTGTTAACAAATATTGGGATTTGAGGAATCCAGGTGAGGCAGGCTGCCATTTCTGCCGTTGCAGAATGTTCCTGGGGGCTTTTTAAATTCTGATGCAAAAATAAAAGTCAGGGGGTGGCGTACAGTACAGGAATAACAGGATTTAGCAATCATTAACTTTGTGTTGTTCAATGGAGAAGGGAGAACTTATGTTAAGAAAAAGCACAAAAAGTTTACGTAGAAAAAGAACGAATATGATTGTTTCATTACTTATTATTTTATCCATGATCGGCAGTGTAGTGTTACCGGCAGCCGCTTCACCTGTTACAGAGGCTGCATCTGTTCCGCAGGATATGGAAAGGCTGGATCCTTACGGAGCGGAAGACGGTAATATTGCACTTTCCGCAAAAGTGGAAGCGCCATATGCCAACGGGGGGTCAGTGGCGGCTAATGTAAACAACGGAAAAACTTGCAAGCGGCAATACCGGGACCGTATGGAACACATGGGGCACACAGTATGGAAATCCGGATAATCCCCTTTGGATTCAATACACCTGGGATCAGCCCCAAGTGGTAGAATCTATGAGAGTTATGTGGTGGATTTACACAGATGGTGGAGTCCGCTGGGCAAGGGACTGTAACCTTCAGTATTTAGAAAACGATGAGTGGGTTGACTACGGTCCGGTTGGTACCGATGGCAATTCGGCCACATTTACCGGTGAGGGCGGAGCAGAAGCCAATAAGCCCTGGCCGTCACCGAAACGCTGGGGAACCAATACCAAATGGAATGTAGTTACTTTGGACACCCCAATTATTACAAAAAGCGTGCGGTTAAATATAACGGCAGAGAGAAATTCCGGCACAGCACCCGGTATCGGGATAAGTGAATGGGAAGTATTTGGCTATGTGGATCCTGCTGTAGCAGATTTGGCTGAGATCCAGGAAGATTTCCTGATGGAACTTCTAAATGATGTTGCGCTACCCACAACAGGATCTAACGGCAGTACCATTACCTGGTCCGAATCAACTAATCCTGCTTTGGGCAATGATGGTAAAGTCACCCGACCGGCAAACGGAGAACCGGATGCCACAGGCCAGATCACAGCTACTGCAGTGAATGGGGATTACAGTGCGGTAAAGCAATTTGAATTCTCTGTATTTGCTGCAATGGATGATGAAAAAATAGCACAAACCGATTTAGATGCGATTGATATTGGTAATGTATCCAACAGAACGACTAACTTCACATTCCCACAGGAAGGAAGATTTGGTGCTGTATTTACATGGGATACGGAAAACTCCCAATATTTGTGGACAGACGGCAACGTGCTCAGACCACCTTCAGGACAGGGAGATGCAACGGTTAAATTGACGGCTACTGCTGTATTTGGGGCAGCATCCTTAACGCGTGAATGGGAAGTAACGATTCCGGCATATCCGGGAGCAGGCAAATCGATTGTATCCTGTGAGCCGCTTAGTATTGAATGCCCGGTGGGCAATGCTCCTAAGTTACCGAACTTTGTAAAGGTTCTTTACAGCAATGGGGAATCCGAGCAGCGCAGAGTCAGCTGGGAAGGATATACCACGGCAGCTCAGACTGCACAGGCAGAATATCCGGTTGGGCATATCTATACCTTAAACGGAAACGTACTTGGGGATAATGCAATTACAAACGGATACCAGGTTACTGCGGAAATCACAGTTGTGGAAGGGGAGACTGTTGTACCGTCTAACAATCCACTTGCAGAAACTTTGCCATTAAACGAAGTTACCCTTGAAAATGATCCTGATGGAGAGGCTAACAGACTGACGTTAAACAGAGACAATCAGATCGAATATATACTGGGTGTAGATGTGACCCGTATGCTTTATAACTACAGAGAGACTTTCGGGCTTAGTACAGAGGGCTATGCTGCACCAGGCGGCTGGGATTCCAGAACAACCAAACTCAAAGGCCATGGATATGGACATTATCTGTCCGGACTTGCATTTGCTTATGCCTCCGGTGCAACCGATGAGGAAAAGACCCAGCTTATGAGCAGAATGAAAAGAATGACAGATGAAATGCGTGAAATGCAGGAGATGACATTTGTCAAACTTCCTACGGAAGACAGATACCGGGAAGCACGTGATCGTTATGCAACGGATGATGAAGTAAGAGCAATGACAAACGTCCGCTTAATGGATGATGCGACTGCGCCAAGAGATCCTTCCCTGTTTGGTTACGGATATATCAATGCAATCCAGCCGGAGCATCTTATCCTCATCGAGAACTATGCTCCTTATGATGGAAATATGGATAACTACGGTGTATGGGCTCCATATTATTCCCTGCATAAACAGCTTGCAGGCCTTGTGGACATCTATTACGCCCTGGATGGAGGAAGTGCAGATGAGCAGGCAGTAGCCGACAAAGCCCTTGCAATTGCAAAAGATATGGGTATGTGGGTATGGAACAGACTTCATTACTGTACAAAAGAAGGCACACGTCCCGATGCAAATTCACCTGGTTTCCGTGACAGTATGTGGGCTTTATACATTGCCGGAGAATATGGCGGTGTAAATGAAACATTGGCAAGACTTTCCGATATTATGAAATCACAGGGGAATGAAGATGAGGCAGCTAAATTGCTGGAAGCATCCATGTGCTTTGATAACAATGGCGCCAGCAGTGATACCGGCAACATTCCGTTCTTCTCATCACTGGCTGATAACAGGGATTCTATCAGAACCTTACATTGTAACCAGCATATTCCTCAGATCATTGGCGCACTTTGGAACTTTAAAGGCAGCAACGATGCGAAATATTATAATATCGCTGAAAACTTCTGGGATTATATTATCGGACGATATTCCTTCACCATCGGTGGTGTAGGAGGCAATAACAGTAATGAAGAGAAATTTGCAGGAACCTATAATCAGATTGGGGTTGTGAATACCAATAACTCGGACAAAATCTGTGAGACCTGTGCAGCTTACAACATGCTTAAGCTGACCAAGGACCTTAACACCTACAATCCGGACGATGCAAAGTATATGGATTATTACGAACGACTGCTTTACAACCAGATCATAGGATCCATTGTACCGGGAAGTAAATCCAACCAGGTATCCTACGGTTATTCCATTTATCCCAATACTACCAGAAAGAGAAGCACGGGAAATGCCACTAATCCCGGCAATACCTGCTGTTCCGGTTCTGGTACAGAGAATCATGTTAAATATCAGGAAGCAGCTTATTTCACCTCAGCAGACAAACAAACATTTTATGTTGGTCTGTATATGCCTACCACTGCGAAATGGGAAGAACAGGATATAACGATTCAGCAGTCCTGTGTGTTCCCAGCTCAGGAATCTACCTTTACGGTAACACCAGGTGCAGGCACAGGAGAATTTGAAATGAAATTCCGTGTTCCTTTCTGGGCAACAAAAGACTTCGATATCACGCTGAATGGAACTTCTCTGGCTGAAAGCTATGAGCCAAGTTCTTATGTTACAACAGGTGTAAGAGCCTGGTCATCTGAGGATACAATCGTGGTAACCATGCCATTTGGCTTTAATGTGGATTATCTGCCAGGAAAATGTGACTCAGAATGGTACGGTTCCCTTATGAATGGCCCTCTGGTTATGGCTGCAACAGATGTGAAAGACCTATCCAGAGTAGAGCTTGATTCCTATCTTTCAACAGGAGAAGGAACAAACGTGGTCATGAATGCACCGGAAACAATGACAGGCGGCACAACAGGAGAAGCTCCAACCCGCAACGTACCAAGTTTAAGTGTAAATGTCATACCGGGAACCTCCGGAGGGGAAGCATCCGTGAAAACTTTTGTTCCCCACTATTTTGCAGGACTTCCTGCTTATACAACTTACTTTTATATTCCTGCATCCGATGAAAATGCAGGCGTTGACAAAACACCTCTGTTCAACAAGATCACGGAAGTTACAGACAGAATCAGATCCGGTATGTATACAGAGGAAAGTGTGGAAGCAATCAATGAAATACTGGCGGCGGCAGCAGCGGTATACCAAAGTGCAGATACAACAGCAGACCAGCTGGAAAGTACAATCACATCCCTTGAGGAAGCGATTGACAATTTGGTTGCAGTTCCGGTAGACATTTCAAAACTTGTGGAAAAATTAAGTGAAGCCACAGCTTTGGATGAAACGGATTATACACCGGAAAGCTTTGCAGACCTGAGCAGTAAAATAAAAGATGCCCAAGATTACAAAAATGGTAATGTTTATACGGATCAGGAAACAGCAGATTATATTTTTGCAATTGATTCTGCAGTGAAAGCACTGGTATTGCTGGACAGAACAGCTTTGGAAGAGGCTCTGAACACGGCAAAAGAAAAAGTAAATCCGCCAAACACGGACAAAAAGTCATGGGCAGAGCATGAGTATACCGTGTATACCCGTAAATCATGGAATAATTTTAAGGCTGTAGAAGTGGATTCCCAGAAAGTAAACAACAACGATCCAAAAGTTCCCGCCCAGATCGAGATCGACAATGCAGCAGAAGCTTTAAACAGAGCAATGGATGCATTGCTGCCGTTCAATCTGTGTGATGAACGGGAACCGCTGGAAACTGCTATTGAGGAAGCAAAAGCATACAAAAATGATCCTAAAAAATATACAGAGGAAAGCTTTGCAGCACTTCAAAGTGCAATTGTGATAGCGGAAGAACGAGTAGAATATGCAAGTCTCACATTCCCAGAGCGTGACGGTGTTATCAACGATCTGAAAAAGGCTATAGAAGGTTTGAATGATGAAGCCACACAAGTTGTGGAAGAGGCTAAAAAAGCAGCCATCAAAGCAGCGGAAGAGGCTAAGGAAGCAGCAGACGCGGCTAATGCAGATGCTATAAAGGCAAAAGCAGATGCAGAGGCGGCAGCAAGTTCAGCAGGAACAGCGACTGCCGAAGCGGCAAAGGCAGCAGACGAAGCAGTGAAAGCAAAAGCAGAGGCAGATAAAGCCAAAACTGAGGCGGACAGAGCAAAAACAGAAGCGGATAAGGCATTGGCGGAGTCAGGAAAATCAGAGACAGCAAGGCTTGCAGCTGAAGCAGCTCAGAAGAAGGCAGAAGAAGCTCAGGCTAAGGCAGCAACAGCCCAGACTAATGTAGAAGCAGCCCAGAAAAAGGCAGAAGAAGCCAAAGGAAAGGCAGAAGCAGCCCAAAGTGCAGCAGAAACAGCGAAAAATGAAGCGAAAACGGCACAAACTGCAGCAGAAACCGCAGCGACAGCAGCAGACAAAGCCAAAAAGGCAGCAGAAACTGCAAAAGACGATGCGGTAGCAGCAAAAGCAGCAGCGGAAGCAGCAAGAGATACTGCAGTCAATGCGAAAAATGATGCTGCAGCAGCAAAGACAGCAGCGGAGTCAGCGAAAACAGTAGCAGAAGCCGCAAAGGCAGAAGCCATTGCAGCGAAAACAGCAGCGGAAGCCGCAAAAGCAGAAGCGATTGCAGCAAAAACAGCAGCAGAATCAGCCAAAGCAGATGCATTAGCAGCAAAAGCGGCAGCAGAAGCAGCCGCAAAAGCAGCGGCGGAATCGGCAGCAGAAGCTAAAAAAGCAAAAGAAGAAGCAGAAAGAGCAGCAGCGGATGCGGCACAAAAGAAGAAGGATGCAGAAGCAGCCAGAATTGCTGCAGAAAAAGCACAAATTGCAGCGGAAAGTGCAATGAAAGCGGCTCAGGCAGCTCAGGCGGCAGCAGATAAAGCAATTGCAGATGCCAGAAATAATGCGAAGAAGGATTCCAATGCATTAACATTAGTTGGCAGAAAAGCAAAGATCAAATCTACCAAGATCACCAAGGGCAAAATAAAGGTAACACTGACAAAAGATAAAGCAGCAACCGGTTATCAGATTCAATATTCCTTAAAGAAAACATTTAAGGGTAAACCGGTTACGAAAACTACAAAGAATACTTCTTATACACTCAAAGGCTTAAAGAGAAAGACATATTATGTAAGGGCCAGAGGATATACGACAAATTCTATGGGCAAAAAAGTCTATAGTAAATGGAGTACTGTAAAGACGGTGAAAGGGAAATAAGTATTGTGATCAGAATAAAATCAGTACAAAACGATTTTAATATTTTGACTTTGTAGCGTGCAATTTATGAGAGTCCCCCCGATGGATGAAAATCTGCCGGGGGGATATTCTGTGTACCTCCCCCCGCTGGCAAATTTATTTTAGGAATTTAATTTCTGCTTCATTTACGAAATTTATGATTTTTAATCTGGTCTGAGTGTGTTAAGATAAATAAAGAGTAAACGGAAGGATCCTGTGAGCGGTAATAACAGTAAAGAGGAGGGAGTATTCAAAATGAAGAGTATAGTAAAGAACGAGCCATCTATTAAAAATCCAATTATTCAGGCTGTAAGAGGGCAGTTGGAGCAAAGAGCATCGTGGCTGTATCTGCTTTGTGATGAAGGCGGGAAGCGTGGACTGGAGTGGAAGGATTTTGGAAGTGCAGCAATTAAAAGGTGTGGATTAGCACAGGGAAAAGAATTAATAAAGACAGGCGGCACAGAAAGTTTGATTGGTTTGAGAAAAACGCTTTTTACCAAACCGGCACAGTGGGTATTTGAGATGAAGATCCGAAAAAGCACCGATCAGGTTCTGGCAATTGATTTTCATTACTGTCCCCTTGTGAAAGCATGGCAGAAGGCCGGGTGTACCGATAAAGAGATTGCCGATTTATGTGACATAGCCATGTGCGGTGATCATGGGATCGGGGAAGCTTATGGGGGAAAATTAAATCTATTAAAAAGTATTGCCAAGGGGGATGAGGTGTGCAGAGTGTATTATCATAAATAGTAAAGTTTGGAACAAAAAGCGTTTCAAACTACTTATTAAGGAATAGCACAAGCCAGTTTGCGCTATTCAGGAGGTATAAGTATGATTTTGTTATTTCCCCAATGCTTTTAGAAGGTGTCTTTCCTGAAAAAAGATCTGGATTTGCATTTTGTGCAAGCCGGATCTTTTTCATTTATAAATAGTCCAATAATTCACCATATGGATGGTATTACAGAGAATCGGATAATTTATCCTGTTTTTTTCTGTCTCGAAAAGAAATCTTACTTTCAGAGATCAGAAGTCCCGCTAATGTAAGCAGTGTACCGACAAGTGCCATGCCTGTAATTTTTTCCTGAAGGACGATTACGGAAGTGACAACAGTGATTACAGGAACCATATAGATATAGATGCTGGTATTTACGGCGCCCAGTATTTTAACTGCAAAATTCCATGTTACAAAGCAGAGTGCAGAGGCACCAAGCCCAAGGAATAAGATGTTAAACAGGTGAACCGGCTGGGTAAAACGATCCAGACCCAGGCGGAATGGAAAGATAAACAGGGCGGGAACCATAAACAGAATGCCATAAAAGAAAATCCTTCTGGTGGTCTGCACGGTGCCGTAGCCAAATGCACTGATTTTTTTTGTCAGGATGGAGTAGGCTGCCCATACAAATGCGGCAAGTATAGCCAGTATGTCTCCGGCAGGATTCAATTGCAGGTTTGAACTGCCGTTGAAACTGATCAGAAAAATGCCGCTGATGGCGGCTAAGAAACCAATAAAGAAATTTGGTTTCAGGGATTCGCCTTTCAAAAACCAATGTGAAAATAGGGCAGTGAAGAAAGGTGCGATGGAAATGATTACCCCCACGTTAGATGCCTGGGTATAGGTAAGTGCAATATTTTCCAAAAGAAAATATAGTGTTACACCGCATAATCCTGCTCCGGCAAACAGCCATTCCTGTTTCTTTTCCCGGGGGCGGAAACGCCTTGGCGAAATTAGAAACAGGGCAAGAAATCCAATGCTGAACCGAAAGAATAGAATTTCAATGGGAGTAAATGCCTTTAGGAGTACTTTTGTGGAAATAAAGGTGGTTCCCCAGATCAGTATAGTAAGCACTGCTGCGAGATGACCGGTGATATTTTTATTTTGATTCATAATATTCCTTTCCAGGTTCAGAAACTGTTCGCTCTGGGATTATCCTTAAATATATTTTGATATTGTTTTGGAGTGAGCCCGATGAAGTCTTTGAAAAAATTTGAAAAGTGACTTTGGTCCACAAACCCCGTCTGCATGGCTGCTTCAATGGGTTCTATGCCTTGTTCCAGTAATTTCTTGGCTTCATTCACCCGGACTGTTTCCAGATAACGATATGGCGTAATTCCTCTGAGCCTGGTAAAG
>NZ_JAWYAJ010000340.1:0-1678 GCF_034124845.1 Robinsoniella sp. | reverse complement strand
ATTAGGTGCGAAAAGAGCTGACGGACAATTTGTAAAAGCTGGAAATATTCTTTACAGACAGCGTGGAACTAAAATTCACCCGGGCGTTAACGTTGGACGTGGTGGAGATGATACTTTATTCGCTTTAGTTGACGGTGTTGTAAGATTCCAAAGAAAAGGAAGAGATAAGAAACAAGTTTCTATCGTTCCAGTATCAGCAGAATAGTAAAGGTGGCTTCAAATCAAATTGGTTTGAAGCCTATTTTTTTAGAAAGAAGGTGAATGGAAATGTTCGCAGACAGAGCAAAAATATCCATACGTTCTGGTAAAGGCGGGGACGGCCATGTAAGCTTTCGAAGAGAATTATATGTTGCCAACGGCGGTCCTGACGGAGGAAACGGCGGTAAAGGCGGAGATATTATTTTTGAAGTAGACGAAGGCTTAAATACGCTGGTAGACTACCGCCATAAACGCAAGTTCAGTGCACAGGATGGTGAACAGGGCGGTAAGAAACGCTGCCACGGAGGCAACGGCAGTGATTTGGTGTTGAAAGTTCCGGAAGGTACGGTAATAAAAGAGGCAGAAAGCAATAAGGTAATTGCAGACATGTCCGGAGATAACCGCAGACAGGTTATCTTAAAGGGCGGTAAAGGCGGACTTGGCAATATGAATTTTGCCACACCTACCATGCAGGTGCCAAAGTATGCACAGCCCGGACAGCCGTCACAGGAACTTATGGTAAATCTGGAATTAAAGGTCATCGCAGATGTGGGACTGGTTGGTTTTCCAAACGTAGGGAAATCCACATTGTTATCCCGTGTTACCAATGCGAAGCCAAAGATTGCCAATTATCACTTTACAACCTTAAATCCAAATCTGGGAGTAGTAGACCTGGACGGTGGAAAAGGGTTTGTAATTGCGGATATCCCCGGATTGATTGAAGGAGCTTCTGAAGGTATTGGTCTTGGACATGAGTTTTTACGTCATATTGAACGTACAAAAGTAATGATCCATATGGTAGATGCAGCATCCACAGAAGGACGGGATCCAATCGAAGATATCTATAAAATCAACGAAGAATTAAAAGCTTATAATGAAGAAATTGCAGCAAGGCCACAGGTCATTGCCGCAAATAAAATAGATGCCATTTTTGAAGGTGACGAAGATCCCATTCAGAAAATACGGGAGGAATTTGAACCTCAGGGAATTAAAGTATTTGCCATTTCTGCAGTCAGCGGGAAAGGCTTAAAAGAATTATTGTATTATGTACGGGAACTGTTAGATACGGTACCGGAGGCTCCGCTGGTATTTGAACAGGAATTCTTCCCGGAAGAGTTTAATATGAGCGAGAATCTTCCATATACGGTAGAAAAATCCACGGAAGAGGAGCGAACCTACATCGTAGAAGGACCGAAAATTGAAAAAATGCTGGGCTATACCAATCTGGAGTCAGAAAAAGGATTTGCATTCTTCCAGAAGTTCTTGAAAGATACCGGCATACTGAATGAATTAGAAGCTGCAGGAATTGAAGAGGGCGACACCGTGCGCATGTATGGACTGCAGTTTGATTACTATAAATAATTTCATATAGATAAAAGAGGATATGTGTGCCGGATAAGGTAATGATCAGGCATCGTATCGGAGGGAAAGATGACAAGTAAGCAGCGTGCGTATTTAAAGAGTCTGGCAATGACTATGG
>NZ_JAWYAJ010000339.1:0-8543 GCF_034124845.1 Robinsoniella sp. | reverse complement strand
AACGATACTTTTAAAGGCAGAATATTGGCAAATTATATATTCAATACGAAAAAACAAACTGCCAAGTATTTGTTGGAGGATCGAACGAAAGAAACTGCAGAAGAAAAGGGAATTGTGATCGATGATCAGTCCGGCGAAGATGATGCTTATCCTTATCAGGTGTTATTAGATGGAAAAAGTGTTTTGATAAATTATCTGCCCAATGGGGGAACAGGGGAAATGGTTGGCGATATAGTGCCCTTAGAGGATGATTATGTTTTGCGGGAGAATGAATTTCAGTATAAGGATCATTCGTATGCGGGATGGGACCCAGAACCTAGAAAACAGTCATTGGATATTCGCTTTCAGCCTGGACAGGTTGTTGTACCTGCGACTACCTTTCCTGATTATTTAAAACAAACCAATAGCAAACAAATTTTAAATAATAGTATTCAATATAGTTTAACAGTATCGGCTATAGTAGCGGCATATGGAAGACCTATTTCAAGAGAATCAGATGGCGTTGATTATGACTATCTACTTGAGCTAAATGCTTTATGGAATGAGGCTCCAATTATTGATACTACAATATTAGAATTTTATGAAGGTGAAATGGTAAAAAAAGACCAATTAATGCAGGAGATTTATCTATCAGATAATGGTGCAACTGACAAAGAAGATGGATTAAGAAGCAAAGGTATGGAGTATTATCCGCACCTGCTCGATGATAAAGTGAAAATTATAGGAGTAGATTATCATGCGATAAAAAACGGTTATATACCAAGTAAAAACAAAATCGTATTTCATACGGATATGCCTGATGACTATTTTTTTGATACTTATAATCAAAAGGGAATGGAGCAAAATGAAGTGGTTAGTCATAAGCTGACATTTCAAGTGGAAGACAGTGCAGGAAATGTTACGGTAAAAGAAAGTGATATAAGAATAATATATAATAATTATCCTACTTTAAAAGTACCTGAAAATCTTATTATAACAACAGAAGAACTCAGGATGAATCCATTAACAATGAATGATCTAAGAGGTTATGCAAAAGCAAATGACATTGAAGACGATGCGGCAAAAAATCAAGGTTTGACTGATGCTGACGGTAATTTAATTAATATACAGGAAAAAGTAGAAATTGTAAGTATTCAAGATGCATTAGGAAATACTATTCATCCGGAAAATATACTTGACGTAAATGAATATTTTGTAACTTACTCAGTGAAAGACCGTTTTGGTAAAGAAACGCAGAAAACCATGAAACTAACGGTTGTAGAACCGGCGGAATTAGCAGTAGATCAAATTGAATATGTCAGATTCATATCACTGAAATATCTGGACACGCTGGACAAACATTCAAAATGGAATAAAGAAGAACTAAAGACAATACTGGAAAATGAAAAGTTTATCAATACTAAAGTCTACACTCATGAGCAGGTTGTAAAAATAAAAAAATTAATGAAAGGTTTGAAAACAAAACAAGATTATGAATATGTTTTAAAAGTTATAAAAGAAAATTATATGAATAAATAGCACTTAAAGCATCCCGCTGAAAAAACGTGGGATGCTTTTCGTTTGGAAAAATATTTATTTTATTAATATTTTTAGCGTTTTACTATAAGGTCCTACCACTTTTTTATTTCCTATCTTTTTAAATGATCGTATTTTCATATAATAAGTCTTGTTTGAAGATAAATTACGCAGGGTTTTTGAAGAACCGCTGAAATTTGTAACCTTATAAGATTTGAGGCTTTTACTAGTAGAATATTTTAATTGATAACCACTCGCATAAATTGTTTTTCTAATTCTTATGGTCAATGTTCTTTTATGAGAATTATTGAAACTGTGTATAATAGGGGCTTTTGGTGCAATAAAAAAGTATAAATTTTTTGTCCCACAATAATTACGTTTTCCCTTTATCGTAATCGTTGCTTTTCCAGGTTTTTTATTGTTCTTATAAAGGAGGCTATAATCTTTATTCTTTTTAAGAAGCTTATTATTAAGTATTAATTTAATTGACGGCTTTTGTGGCTTTCCATTATAAGTTTTCTGTTTAATCGTAGATGTTACCGCTTTTGAGATACTTTTACGTGAAAGTTTAGGAATAATAACAAGGTCAGCTTTGCCGCATATACTGCAGGAGCGGGTTTTTCTTCCCGTATGTGTATAAGTAGCTTGTTGTTGTATATTCCAATAACCATATTTGTGTGGCAGCCGTTGCATCTCCGTTTCTTGTATTATCTGACCGCATAGGATACAGTGTAATTCTTTTTTTCCATTTACTTGACAAGTTGCTTGCCGGTTAATAATCCATTTTCCGGGATTATGGGAGGATGTTGGAATTATCTCTTGTTTGATGGTTTTACATAGAATACATGTTCGGATTTTGCTTCCCTGTGATGAACAGGTTGGTGGGGTTAATATATTCCAGCCATCAAACTGGTGTTGTGATTTTTCTATAGGCTGTGTTTCTAAATAACAGCACTTAATGCAAGAATGGGATCTGGAACCTTCCTTTGTACAGGAGGCAGGAAGTGTTTCCATCCATGAACCAAAGGTATGATTCAGGCTGTTACATATCATTTCTCCAGTAATAGTATTGAAGTAGTAAATCATATTATTATAATTTAAAGATGCTTCTTTATAAATCGTATGATCAGTTTTAATAAAATAAAGCTTATTATCTATAGTTATAAATCCGTATTCAGTTATCATTCTTCCAGTTTCTGTAGAAAAATAATATGTTTTTCCGTCAATTTCTTGAAATCCGGTTTTCATGATATGGTCTTTGCCGAACAAATAGGTGTTTTGATCAATTTGATGTAAACCAACTGTCAAATTACCATTTATATCATAATAATATTTTTTTCCTTTATTAACATACCAGTTATCAATGCGAGATACTGCTTTCTCATAATCAATTATAATGGGGGTCTCAGTATCTATTTGTGTCCCCCCATTTTCATTAATATTAGTTGTTAAAAAGTCTTTCAGAAAACCATTTTTTATTGTTTCACTTTCAACATATAATTTACTGCCACGGGCAAGACGGTCAAATGCACTCTGAGACAATTCTAAAGGAGATGAAAAGTGTAAAATAAATTCTATGGGGATTTGCGTTTCTTCAAAAGCATATGAATAGATCCTATTTACAGTAGCCGGTATTTTGATTATTTGAGTTTGTGTTATTCCATTAAAAGCAAAACTGCAAACAGATTTTATGCCATATGGAATGCTATATTCTTTCAATGGATAGGAAGCTGGGTACAATACTAACATATGTTCATTCTCATTTCTGTAAAATAGAATGCCGTTTTCATCATACAATATTGGATTTCCATCTTCAACAATTATCTGCTTTAGAGTAAAACAATTAAAAGTAACATATTTTGGGCTAAGATTAGTAAGCGTTTTTGGATATTTAATCGTTTCAATGTTCTTCATTTCATAGAATGCATAGTCTTTAATGGTATTAACATTCGTTAGCGTAATGGTTTTTAAGTATGCATTATTATAAAAAGCATCTTCTTCTACGCTGAGAACACTCTCTGGTGAAGTATAGGAGTCACTTTGATGCATTGCGGGATAAAGAATCAGTTTAGTACCATCATTAGTTAAGAGAGCACCATCTACTACTTTATAATACTGGCTTTCTTGCGCAACGGTAACAAGCTCCAGATTATAGCAAGTAGCATCTTCATCAAAATGCATCAGAGAAGCCGGTAAGTCGATCCTTTTAGCAGAAGCTTTCGAAAAAGCCCCATTATGGATATAAGTAACTCCTTCTGGAATTGTAATGGTACCGGGTATGCCGGTTAATTTACAATTGCTTCCAATTTCAGTGACGGCGTATTCCACGTTCAAATATTTCACAGTCCAAGGCTTGGTAGTGTCTCCATAGATAAAGTTTCCATTGGGATCACGCTGGGCTTTATCAACCAGCATAGCAGTTGGTTTTTCGCCAATGGTTAAAATTTGATATATGCCAAAAGTAGAGTTAAATGTGTCCCCAACCTGTGCTGACTGCTCAGCTTGTGACGGCATATTATCTGTGGAAGAGGAGACTTCATTTTCAGATTCCGCTGAGGACTTAATTTTATCAGATTTTTCTTTTGGGTCAAATGGAGTATTTATATTTTCAGTTTCTTCAGTTACAGCATTATCTTCTTCATCGTTTAATTCAGTAATAAAAGCAGTTTCTTCTGTTTCTGATTCCACATTATCAGATGCTGCAAATGCTATATTTGAGATCCCTAATGTGATTATTATTGTGACGGATAAAATACGTGTAAATATCTTAACTTTCATAAAATCTTCTCCCTTCAAACAGAAACCAGTTATGGTTTCGTAATGCATTATATAAAACAAAAATAATAACGCTCAATCATTCTTTTGTACATCAAAAAATTCAATATATTTATTTTAATCTTATAGTGGGATTTTCATGATATTAATAAGAATTCCATAGGGATAAAACTAGATATGAATATAATATTGCAGTTTTTGCGATATGTGTGGGAAACAAGAGTAATAATTAATTGTATTGTTTTATTATACATGAAAGCATATAAGGTAGGCAATCATTTTCTAATATATATTTTGAAAAGCATTTATGAGGGATATGCCAGAGTATCTATGAGAATTAAGCTCATCAATCAGCATGCATCAAAGCCGTTTCAGAATCTTAAAACCGGTACAATCTGCGTGGACTCCTAGGCAGCTTTCAGGCAGGTTTTGGATGGTTCAACATATCAATACTTATATTTTCAATACGTTAGGTGTAAGTCGCCGTATCTTGAGCTTTTGTTCTTGAATCTTTTCAGTACAGCTATTATACTGGAATTAACGAATTTGGAAGGGCAGGAAGATAAGATGCTTAAGGTGGCTGTTTGCGATGATGAGAAATTAGTCGTTCAGCAGATTAAAGATTATATAATAAGTTTTAGGCTGCTGTGTGTGGTGGATACATTTGAATGCGGGGAAGAACTGGTCAGGATGCATAAAGAATATGATGTTATTTTTCTGGATATCGATATGAAAGGCATCAATGGAATTAAGACGGCACAGAAGATTCGAAGCTATGATAAAAAGGTGAAAATTATCTATGTGACTGGCTACAATGATTACCGCAATTATGCGTTTTCGGTACATGCATTTGGGTATCTGATTAAACCGGTCAGCCAGGAAAACATCCACAGGCAGTTGGAAGAGGTTTTAGCATATACGGCGGAAGAAGAGCCGGAGCAGATGCTGCGTTTTGAGACAGAAGATGGAATACATGAAATAAATGTGAAGGATATTTATTATTTTGAGTATGCTGATCGGAAAATTCTTATGAGGACGAAAGCGGGAGATTTACGTTTGCATGGCAGTATCACAGCAATGTCTGTTAAGATGGAAGCGTATGGTTTTTATATGCCTCATAAAAGTTTTTCGGTTAATCTGTTTTATGTCAAGACAATTAAGGGTTACGATATCCATATGATGAATGGAAGTACGGTTCCTCTGTCACAGAAGAAGTCCGTGGATTTCAGGGAAAAATTGAGCCATTATATGGCTAACCGTATTTGAGAGGGGCATAATTAAAATGGCTATTTTAAATCTTGTATTGGGAATTTCGGAATTGAGCGTGATGATTTATTGCGCATATTATTTTATGAGTCATATTGAGCGGAATATCTATCGGGGAAAATGGTGGTATTTTGCCGCGTTTTTTTTCTATGGTATGATTATTATTTTAGGTGTGACATTTAGAAATACAATTTATAGCATGGTTGCCGGAATTGTGTATCTGGCTGTGATGGGGCATTTTTTATTTAACAGCAATATGTTGTATATTGTCTATTATGCTTTGTTTACAGTGATCGGAGTTTTGGGGCAGTCGGCTATATTGAATCTGTCTGCATTGTTTATCCCGTCAAATGATATAAAAAGTGCTCTTTTGATGGCGAATATTGCGTTGACATTGAAAATAGTCCTATATCTTTTATTGACTAGGTTTATGGTGTTCTTTATTAACAGGAAGAAGATAAACAGAATTAATAAATGGCAGCTGGTAAGCATGTATATGGTTCCGGTATGGAGTGTTATATTTCTGCTTTCACTAGTTCAGGTGGGTGCAGTTTATATCCAGTTGTATGGAATTACTGTGATTGCAGTTAATATTGTTTTACTGCTGATCCTGGATGTTTACTTTATCTATCTGGGAGGATATATTTCAAAATCTAATGAGTTGGAAAAGGAACTGCAATTGTATCATCAGCAGAATGAACTACAATACAAATACTATGGGGAGTTGGAGAAGAAGTATCAGGATTCCCGGAAAGTTCTCCATGATATGAAAAACCATCTCATAGCAGTGGAGCAGTTGTACCATATGCAGGAGTCAGACGCAGGAAATACTTATGTAAAAGATATGCATCATATGTTGAATGTGCTGGGGGAGCATTTTTATACGAATCATAAAATGTTAAACATCATTTTGAATGATAAGCTGAGCAATGCAAAGCGGGACGGTATTAATTCGGCGGTTGAAATCGGTGAGGTCAGCCTGGAATTTATGAAGGACATTGACGTGACAACTGTATTTGCAAATCTTCTGGATAATGCTATTGAGGCGGCTAAAAGAGTGAGCGAACACCCATATATACGTATCAAAATGAACTATTTTAATGAATTTGTTGTGATTAGTATCCGCAATTCACTTTTGGCGGAAGGGGTAATGAATGCGATCCAAAGAGATGAGGAGCACCGGAGCCGCCATAGCTGTAAAGCAGGAGGGCACATGGGATATGGACTTCAAAATGTAAAGAAAACTCTGGAAAAGTATAACGGTACGATGCAGACAGGAAGTTCGGAGAGTGAATTTCAGGTGAATATAACACTGCCCATTCCGGAAAGCAGATAATGTCTTCGAAAGCAGATAATGTCTTCGAAAGCAGATAATGCCTCCGATAGCAGATATGTTGACGAAATGTGTTTTATTGTTAAGATTGTCTAATAAAGTTGAGATGTATTAAAAAATAGAAAAGGTTTGAACAGGTGAAAAAGAATCTGTTCGAACCTTTTTTTATTTTTTGGATATTTTACTTGACAAATATAAGAAACTTTTGTAAAATATGCTTAAAATTACTTTTACAAAATATATTTATAAAAGATAATTAAGAACTAAGACGCAAATGAAACAAAACACGAACCACAAAACCGGAAACCACATAACCTAAAAACCACAAGCCAAAAACTAAACCACAAACTCATAACCTGAAACCAAAAAACACTAATCACACCAAAATAAAATATAAAATGAGGGGGTAACAGCATGAAAGCAGCATATATGGATGGAACATACGAGATTATATACCGGGACATTGAAAAACCGGTGCCAGGCGAGAATGAAGTCTTGGTTAAAATCGAATATGTAGGAATCTGTGGCTCAGATGTTCATTTTTATGAAAACGGAAGAATAGGAGATTTTATTGTTGACGGACCATTTATTCTGGGGCATGAATCGGCAGGCACCATAGTGGAAACAGGCAGTAAAGTTACTGATTTGAAAACAGGCGAACGGGTGGCACTGGAGCCTGGGATTACCTGCGGGAAATGTGAATTTTGCAAAACTGGCAGATATAATCTGTGTCCGGAGGTGAAGTTCTTTGCAACGCCGCCGTATCATGGCGTATTGACGGAGTATGCAGTACATCCTTCTGATATGTGTTTTAAGCTCCCGGAGAATGTTTCTACGAAAGAAGGTGCATTGGTAGAGCCGCTGGCTGTAGGATTACATGCAGCAGCACAGGGGAATGTTAAGCTGGGAGACAGCGTAGTGATACTTGGCGGGGGATGTATTGGTCTGGTGACGCTGCTGGCCTGTAAAGCCAGGGGGGCGGCTAATGTAATTGTTGTGGATATGCTGCAGAAACGCTTGGACTATGCTGAGAAATTGGGAGCAAATCATACGGTAAATGCAAAGGAGATTAATGTAGAAAAAGAACTGGAAAGGCTATTGGGTGGAATAGGTGCGGATGTTGTTCTGGAAACGGCTGGTGCTGTGAAGACGATTCAGCAGACGCCTGAATTTACAAAAAGAGGCGGTACAATCGTGTTAGTAGGAATGGCGCCGCAGGATGTCATAGCATTTGATTTTGCTAAAGTAATGGCAAAAGAACTGAGTGTGAAGTCTGTGTTCCGCTACCGTAATCTTTATCCGGTGGCAATCGCCGCAATCGCAGATGGAAAAATTGATGTTGGGAAGATTGCAACGCATGAATTTGATTTTAGTGATGTGAAATTAGCATTTGATACGGTTATTGAAAATGCACAGGATGTTGTAAAAGGGGTAATTAAGGTTTCTTGACTTGTTTCAAACAGGCAGCAAATAGAAGATTGTAAAAAAGAATGGGAGGAAAACCAATGAAAGCAGTAGTGTATAGTGAACCAAGGAAATTTTCTGTTACAGAGATTCCAAATCCGGAAGTAAAGGAAAACCAGGTATTGATTAAAGTCAAATCCTGCGGGATATGCAGAACAGATGCACATATTCATGAAGGGGAATTTATCGC
>NZ_JAWYAJ010000338.1:0-4492 GCF_034124845.1 Robinsoniella sp. | reverse complement strand
GGCAGGAATACCCTGGTGGACTACGGATATTGGTGGTTTCCATGGAGGCAATCCGGATGATCCTGCATTCCGGGAACTGTTGATCCGCTGGTTCCAATATGGAACCTTTTGCCCGGTAATGCGTCTGCATGGATATCGGGAACCGCTGAAAGAGCCTATGGGATTGGAAGGCGGCGCTGCCTGTGTATCCGGTGCGGATAATGAAGTGTGGTCATTTGGAGAAGAAGCTTATGAAATCTGCCGGAAATATTTAAACCTGCGGGAACAAATGAAGCCGTATATTACCCGGATGATGGAAATGGCACACGAAAAAGGAACGCCGCCCATGCGCCCGCTGTTTTATGATTTTCCGGAAGATACAGCTTGCTGGGAAACCGAAAATGAATACCTGTTTGGAGATGAACTTTTAATCGCTCCTGTTTTATATGAAAAGCAAAGACAGCGGGAAGTTTATCTCCCCAAAGGAACTGATTGGATGGATATTCGGACGAAGGAGAGATATGAGGGCGGACAGACGATCCTGGCAGAGGCTCCATTAGAAACGATACCGGTATTTTGCAGAGGGGGATTTACAGTTTTAGAATAATTATTTGGGGACAGCTTACCTTTATGCTTTTTTCTTCCGGACTTTAATGTTATACTTAGTGTGCAATGTAGTACCTGTCCAGCCGGAAACTTTTGATACTGGCTGGACACGCTCTAGAAGAACAGACGCGGTTAGGAGGAAATATGGTAGTATTTGATCAAGATTTATGTACCGGATGTGAGGCGTGTATCAAGGACTGTCCGGGCAGTGCAATCAAATTGGAAGATGGTAAGGCGCAGTCCTGCCGGGCATGTATCCAGTGTGGGCATTGTGTGGCGGTCTGCCCTGTAAAAGCGGTAAGCATTCCGGAATATGAAATGAATGAGGTAGAGGAATATGTAGAAGCTGATTTCAAAGTCTGTCCGGATCAATATCTCCGTGCAGTAAAATTTCGCCGGAGTATCCGCAGCTTTAAAGAGAAGAATCTGGAAAAAGAAAAACTGGAACACATTTTGGATGCAGGACGTTATACAGCAACTGCAAAAAATATGCAGGCGTGTACTTTTGTGCTGGTACAGGAGCAGATGGAAGAATTCCGGCAATTGCTATGGAAAGAGATACCAGGGGTATTGGAAATCCTGAAAGAAACGGCTCCTGATTATGAAAAAGCATTCCGAAGTTTTTATAAAAAATGGCTTCGTAATCCAAAGGATGATACCTTTTTATTCAATGCACCTGCATTTCTGGTGATTGCCTCCGAAAATCCTCTGGATGGAGGGCTGGCGGCAGCAAACATTGAGAACATGGCTGTGGCGGAAGGAGCAGGAGCGCTGTACAGCGGTTATATGATGCGAGTTCTGGGAACGAGCCCGGCATTGCAGGAATGGCTGGGCATTGGAGAAAAAAAGGTGTCCTGCTGCATGCTGCTGGGATATCCAAACGTGAAATACCGCAGAACTGCGCCAAGGCGGAAAGCAGATATTATCTGGAGATAACTGCCGTATAGTTATAATTTATTTCAAAATTTTACCTGATTAATTTTACCTGAGATACAAAAACTATCTAGAGCGTGTTTGAAAATTTATTCCTGCCATATGCACGCCCCACTTAGCGGCATATTTGCCCCGAATTCAGGTTACGTAGTACGCTTGTCGCCCTTCATCCGGGACAAATCTCCCACAAAGTGTGACGCACAGCTGCCAGAAAGCAATTTTCAAACACGCTCTAGGATAGGAGGTATGATCATGGCAAAAGCAGGTATGAGAAGGCCAAGTCCTTATGACCCCAAGAATCACGGCACAGAGAATCATGAACGGATGCATCACCCGAAAAATGAACAGGCACAGGTCCCTGAAATCCAGGGAGCTGCGAAAACCGGCAATGCAAAAGCGGGTCCTGTCAATGCGCCAAACTGGGCAAGAGATGACTATAAGGCGGGAAGTAAGCACGAATAAGCATGAATAGGTAGAGAACTGTATAATCAAGAGATCAGTATTAAGAGCGGGAAAGATGAATCCCGCTCTTTTTTTTGGTTCCAAAGTTCTGGTTCCAGAGTTTTGAAGTGACGAACTTGTTATTGCCCGAAAAAGGTGGAAAAGTAGGCAATGGTAAGAATGATCATGCCTAAGACGGACAACATGCGGTTATAGAGTATATAAGTTTTTGAAGGCTCAGTTTTTTTGCCTGCAAACTTCCAAAACTTAAAATACCATAGACCTCTGGGATAAATAATATTCAATGCCAATAGTAAGATAGCGATGAAATATGCAATCATATAATACCTCCCCGGCAGTTTTGACTGCCTCTTTTACTTGTTTATAAGCTACCTGCACCAACTTTTAAAGTACTTATTAAAAAAAATTTGTCAAATACGAAAGATTCGTTTTTGAGATTAGAATATTAAAAAAATAAGATTTATTTAGAGCTTGCATAGAACTTATTTAGATTCCACGATAGCGCTATGGCAGATATTCCAATACACCTGTCTCATTTAAAACTCGAATCTGTTTATTTTCATAACAGAACAATCCGTCTTTTGTGCAATTTGCGATAGCCCGGTTTACGCTTCTGACGGGAGCACTTACTTCTAAAGATATTTGTTTCTTTGTGAGCAGGTGCAGCCGATTGCGGTGGTAATGGACAGCAACGCATCTCAAAACTCTTTTACGCACATTCATGAGTGATAATTCCTCGATTAACAGGCTGTTTCCCACAAGCTTTTCTGCAATGATAGAAATTAATACCGATACTGCTTCAAAATCATTTCTCAGCCATTCTATGAAATCCGTTTTATGAAGAATATCTATGGTACATGCCGTTATGGCGGTAATGCTTACGGGTTTCAATTCATCATAGAAGGGCTCAATTTCTCCAAATACACTGTTGGGTCTGTATATGTATACGGTGGCTGCGGTACCGTCTGCATTCTGAATAAATGCTTCCGCTTCACCTTGTATTAAAAAGAAAACAAAGAAATTATCATGACCGGAAAGCAGGATAGGGCTGCCGGCAGAATATTGTTTTCTCACTAATTTTTCTTTTATTGCAGGAGGTATAATCATACGTAAATCTTTGTTCATTAAAATTTCTCCTTCATTTGGGTCAAATGACCTTATTATTTATCATACTTTGGGGTTATTCTATTGTCAAGCTAAAACAACAGCCGGCAGCGTTATAGTAGGTTGGTTAATAATCGGAAGGGTAATGATTGGAAGCTGCATTATGTTACTTTTCATAAAAGGAGGAATTTCATGGAATACAGGGAGTTAAGGACAAAAATATGGAATATGTTTGATTCCGATAAATTGGAGGCTCTGCCGCAGGAGTGGGGAATTTATAATGAATTTGACCGGGAGATCAGCAGGATTGGGTATGCAACCAATCTGACGCCTGAAATAATCGAGAGAGCAAAAAAGCTGGAGGCTGATTTTATACTGACCCATCATGATTCCTGGGAATTTATCTTTGGAATGAAGAAGGAATGTAATGCGTTGCTGGAGGCATATCATATGACTCATGCATTTTTTCATGCACCGCTGGATGATGCAGATTTTGGAACAAGCGCATCCTTAGCTAAGGCGCTGGGAATCAATAAAACGAAAAAAGAGCTGCCTTATGCCGGGCTATATTATGGAGGCCGTATGGGAGAATTGGACAGGGAGGTTTCCTTTGAATCGTTCGCTGACAGATTGTCGGAGATTTTAGAAGAGCCGGTACGGCAGTATCAGAATCACAATGGGGTCAAAAAAATATGTGTAGCTGCAGGCGGCGGAAATCTTACAACAGAAATGAAAATTGCGGCAGAAAGAGGATGTGATACTTATGTTACAGGAGAGTATTCGCTGTACTCCGCTCAATATGCGCGTTTTGCAGGTATGAACCTGCTGGTTGGGAGTCATACAAATACGGAGATTTTTGGAGTACAGGCAATGGCTGAAAAAGTAGTAGAGGATACAACGGTAGACGTAAAACGAATATGGGAATGTAATGATTGATAAAACCTTCCCGTTTTTATAAACGCTGATTCACAATATCAGAAGAAATATGGGCTTTTAAGCAGAGTTCATATTTCCTGGTATTGTGGGTTGGCGTTTTTTTGATGCATTTCTCGGTGAATGCCCGCGTGCCGCCAAAAAGCGCTTCGGGAAGGTTAGAAAATGCCAGTTCTGCGTTAAGCCTTCCAAACACCTCTCCTGGTCCGCCCCCTTCTCTTTCCGTACACTACCTACATTTCACAAAGCGTCCTTCCTCAGCTAAACCCCAATTTAAAATCTCAATATCGTTATATAATTGGAAAATATAATTGTTGTATTTATCTCAAATGCTCATTATAATCATAGTATAAAAGAAGTCTGGACAAAGGTCAACAGAAAATATATGAAATGAATAGAAGGGATGAAACAGTGATGAAATTAGAAAATGTATCTTCATTATTAGAAAGTAAAACTTCAAAAGTCTTATTAAAAG
>NZ_JAWYAJ010000337.1:0-1765 GCF_034124845.1 Robinsoniella sp. | reverse complement strand
ATGTAGATTTACCGGCACCATTGGCACCGATTAAACCATAGCAGTTTCCTTCTGTAAATTTAATGTTTACATCTTCAAACAACGCCTTTTTACCAATTCGAAGTGTTACATTATTAGCACTTATCATGTTCTCGAACCTCTTTTTATCTTTCTATATAAAAATCATATTGCATAGTCCCTTCTATTGTAACCGAAAATTGGAAAAATGCAAGGGGAAATATATTTAAAAAAATCATTCTTCATTTTTCGCGGAATCGTGACTTATTCTGCGTTATTTTCCTTAGAAATCATTGGACAAAATCTATATTTCCATACAAAACGACAAATTCAGACAAAGTAAAAAAAATCATAAGAATTTCAGCCAGTTTATTAAGTTGTATTTGTTGATAAAATGTTCTATAATGAAAAACGAAAAATGATATGGAAAATAGTGCCATTGACAGGAGGGGATCAGATATGCGGGAAAATAGGGAGGAGTATGTCATAAAAATTGACAATCTTCCATGTGGTTTCTGCAAAATTAGAAATGATGATATTCTGACCATTGTGAGTGCGAATGACTTTTTTTATCAGAGTTATGGATATGCGCCCCAGGAAGCAGAATCTGCAGGATTCACTGCAATAAGTGATATCATACATCCGGCTGACTGGCCGAAGGCAAAAGAGAAAATAGACAGATGTAAGAATGAGTGTTTAGATTATATAGATATAGAAGTGAAAACATTACATAGATCCGGAAGCGTTCTCTGGAATCTGATCAAGTGTACGTCAGACCCCGAGGAAGACAACTGTTTGAATTGCATCATACTGGATATCAGTAAACGGATGGAAGCAATTGAGGCTCTGAAAATGGGTGAAAAAGAGAAAGTTCTGCTCCTTGGACATGCCAAGCGTTTTGCTTTCCGGTTTTATCCGATTACTAGAACCGCCGTATTATCAGAGGATACGGCTTTGGAACTGGGACTTCCGGTGAAGGTGGAGAATCTTCCGGAGAGTATCGCAGATACCTATCCTGCAAAAGAGAGCAGAGAAGAATTTATCACTTTTTATGACCGTATGCTGGAAGGACGGCCTAAGGGAACTGCAATTTTACATTTTCGAAATAAGACAGAGGATTATACCTGGTATGAATGTTCCTTTTCCATGGTGTATAATCGGGAGGGACTGCCGCTGCATGCCATTGTATCCTTTGAGGATATCAGTGAACAGCGTGAAAAAGAAATTGCATATGAAAAATGGAGCCAGTTTAACCAGTCCCAGCAGGAGAATGCCGTTGCTTATTATGAATGCGATATTACGAAAAATATTCTGGAGAGTGTCCGGACAGATTTCAATAATATCCTGCCGGAAGCGGTAATGGAAACTTATGATAAAACACTTGAATATGTAGTGGAGAATCTGATCGTGCCCGAGGACAGGCAGGGTTATGTTGAATTATTCTGCAGGAGTGAAATGATCCGCCAGTTCCACAACGGGAAGCGGGAAATGAAAATGGAATGCCAGCGCTATGCAAAAGACGGGACAGTATACTGGGTTATGGCATCCCTCCAGATGCTTCCCGATCCCTATTCAGACCATATAAAAGCATTTATCCTGATAACGGATATTGACAAAGAAAAACGCAAAGCTTTGGAACTGCATGAACGGTCAAGGCGGGATCCGCTCACCGGGGTTCTGAACAGACGGGCGATCATTGACCAGGTCACGGAAGTATTGGATAAAAGCCAGCCGAACAGCAGACACATCTTTATAATGGTAGATATTG
>NZ_JAWYAJ010000336.1:0-5874 GCF_034124845.1 Robinsoniella sp. | reverse complement strand
ACCTGGAGAATTACCATTACTATAATAATTCCTTTCAGCATTGGAAGTGTAATCTTCCAGACCATCTGCCATCTGCTTGCACCATCCAGCGCTGCTGCTTCATAATAAGTATCGTCAATTCCCATTAATCCGGCGTAATAAATTACACTGTAATAGCCCGCCATCTTCCAGGCATACATAAAAGTCAGTATCACCGGCCAGTATTCCGACCTGGCATACCATGAGATACTGTGCAGTCCAAAAAATTGCAGCAGCTGGTTAATGATGCCATAGTCGTGATGCAAATACGCATACAACAGATATCCTACTACCACCCACGACATAAAATATGGAAAAAACATGATCGTCTGTGTTACCTTGATCATTTTTCTGCTTCGAACTTCATTCATCATCAAAGCAATTCCAACAGAAACCACCAGGGTTATGCCGATAAAAAGTACATTCAGACCAATGGTATTCCTAAGTACAACCCACGCATCATTGGATTTAAAGAAAAATTCGAAATTCTTAAATCCGATCCAGCCGCTTCCTAAAAATCCTCTGTCGTACCGAAAATCTTTGAAAGCAATAATCAATCCTGCAATAGGAACATAAGAAAACAGGAAAAGAATTACGGCGGCCGGCAGGGCCATTATGGTTAATGTGGTATTCTTTCTCCTGGAAACGCGCCCTCTGTTACGTTTTTCCTTCATCTCTATACCCATCACTTATTGCAGACCAGCCTGCAATACTGCCACTATAAAACAGGTTGAAAGAATCACACCGTGGCTTCCTTTCTATTTCATAATTTTCTTTCAATCCTCTTCCCCTTTCCATTTTCTCCGCGGCTTAGTATTTCTCATCTCAACACCGCTCTCAGCATATTCTGCTAAGCTCTGAGGACATTCTTACGCATTTCTTTTCTTTTTACAACTTTTAAATCCTGCTATTACTTCGTTTTATAGAGAAAAAGGACTTATAATTCTGTACTTTTAAAAATATACCCCCTTGGCATATCCTGTAAAGCGGGTTATGCCAAGGGGGTAATGAGTTTTAAGACCTGTCAGCTTCTCTGATCATTGCAAATATATTTTCCGGCGGTATAATATCCACCATCGTATTGCAGGTAGAGAGAATAAATCCGCCGTCTGTTCCTGCAGCCTCTATTGTATTTCGGACATCTGCCTGAACTTCTTCTATTGTCCCAAAACACATCATGTAGTCCAGATCAATATTTCCCCACAGACACAGCCTGTCTCCATATTTTTCCTTGATACTGCGGATATCCATACCAGCGGAAGGCTGGATGGACTGAATCCCGTCAAATCCGCATGCCACCAGATGGTCCATGACGCTGTTCAGGTTTCCGTCACTGTGGAGAAATACAGGAACATTTTTATATGCCTTGATTTCCTGTATCATCTGCTTATAAAATGGATAAACATTTTCCTCCATTACATAAGGCGGCAGAAATACACCTGTATTAAATGCCATATCATCCGCAATCAAAATGGCATCTGCCCCTCTATCCAGGAATAATTTAGCTTTCTTAATCTCAAAGGCAATCACCTTTTCCGATAAGATATGGGTTTCTTCCGGATAAGTAATGCAATTCACCATATAATCTTCCATGGGATACATCTCGTTCAGCATAGAAATTGGTCCACCCACCTGGGCAAACACAAAAAAATCCGTCTCTTCTGCATATTTTGCCACCAGATCTCCGGTAACTTTATTTATATCCGGCTCCTGATAATCTGCGGCATCTTCGATGTCAACCGGGGGCTTTAAAAGACACTTGCTCTCCTCTCCCAACAGAAACATCTGTCCATACACACTCTGAATTACTTTTTTGCCGTCATCCGTCTTTCCTATTTCCCATTCCGGCCAGTCACCCACGTTAACCAAATCCATGTGCAGTAATTCCCGTACTTTACGATCTCTTTCAAAATGCTGGTAATCCAGAGGATATTCCTCTCCCAGAAGTTTGTTGGCGATCTGGGGCTGGATATATAATTCTCCTTTTGGGACTCTGTCACCTTCCTTATGTCGTATTGCCGCCCAGACACGTTCCTTTTTTGTCATCCGGGCAGTATTTTGGTTTGTTCCTTCCTTTTTACCTGCCCATGCCCGGAAAACCTCGTATACATTTTCCGGTTTTGCTCCGGGACCAAATTCGCACTGGGCAATGCATCCGCCGCGTTTCCACAAGGTATCCCGCACTTGTTCCACTGCATTTCGTATGTCTGCCGGACATCCTTCTACCAGAAGGTGCTGTCTGTCCATTTCACCCCAGAATGTTATCTTTCCTGCAAAGGGTTCCAGATTATTCACACCCATACAGAAGATCTGAGAATTAATAGCATCCAGCCCCATTTCCGTTAAGTCCGGCAGAATATCCAGAATATATCCATCTGAGTGCATAAATATTTTTTTATGGTACCTTTTGGCAATGGCAATATAGTCTTGGTACATCGGCTTAAAGATCTCCCGCCAAAGTCTGGGACTTATTAACAGACTGTTCTGGCTTCCCCAGTCATCCATAAAATTGATGGCATCCACTTCCGTTTTTGCCCATTCCTCCAGCAATTCACAGTAGAAACCATGCATTTTCTCCATCCAATTTTTCATCCGGTACGGAATATCCATGAGATCCATATAGAGGTTTTCTGTCGTTCTGATAAACTGCAGCTGCTCAAAAGGTCTTGGACAGCATCCACCCGTTACAAAGCGGTCTGTGTTTCTGCAGAACTGATTTACCTGGTCCCGGTCAAAGCTAAGCCACTCCCTTGGGATGTGAATTTTCTCCACATCTTCCCAGTCATCATCCTGCACCAGAGGATCCCGCACTTCGCCGATTACTCCTTCATGAATATTAGTTACGATACATCCCCAGGCATCCCGGCTGACTCCATATCTGTAAGGTTCTCCTTCCTCAATCGTCTTCTCTTTAAAATCGCACAAGGCACCTGTTATATCATCGGGAAAATCTCTGTGAATTTTTTCTACCATTTCACCGTGATTCCACTCACTCCAAGGAAGAGTCCACATCTGCCGCGGTACTATTCCGGTATGATTCCTGAATTCCAATGTTGCATATACCAGTTCTCTGGGTGTCATATTTCTACCTCGCTTTTCATCATTTATGTTTAGATTTATTTTTTGTTTCACACACGCTAATAACAGCATTTATCACCATTCCGGCACTAATTTCTATTTTCTGCATTTCTTTATAATACTGATGTCCAATAGAAACCGGATCCAGGCTGTGATCAGTCATCAGGGTTACCACCGCATCGTAGGGGGTAGGATTACAGATTTTTATCAGCATTTCTCTCTCATCTTCCTTTACGATCTCAGCAATTATGTGGTCGGAACACTGCAGGACTCTTCGATCCAGATCCAGATATATTCCTGGAATTTCTACATAGGTAAGCAGCATTGTTACTTCGGGCCAGTTGGAACCATAGAGAAATTCCCCTATGGTTTCCTTTCCCTCCCAATCACTGGTCTGCACTCTCTCATTGATGTATCCTGCTGGAAGTGCACGCCCCGCCAGTGTATCAACGGGTCTTTCCTGCAGGGATACAAACTGTGACAGGGAATGGCTGATCCGGCTCATCCAATTTAAATATTTTTGATCTCCGGTAAAACGGTAAAGTTTCAGCATAGAATTTCCTGACAGCGTGCAGATCCCTGGTGCAGAATGTTTATTCTGTGCATTTGCAAATACAGTTCCCCTGGTGTGCGCTTTCATTTTTGCCGCCGTGCTTCTCTCTGGTAAATGGAAATCATAACTCATTACCCAGGTAACCGCCAGTTCAAAAGCTTCCCTGGACGCCTGCAGCCATTTTTCTTTTCCCGTGGTCTCATAAAGCTGCACACAGGATTCCAGAAAACCAAATGCAGATTCACTGTCCGGTGCCTGGCAGATTTCTCCGGGTCCGCCGTTTAACATCCCCTTCTTTAAATATTCCTCCCAATAGAGAACTCCCAGTGCTTCTGCTGTTTCCAAATATTCCTCCCTTTTAAAATACTCATATGCCAAAACCAGCGCCGCGCTTGCGATGGCTGCACTTGCCGTATCCCCCTGCAAAATCGTCTCTTGCTGCATATTAATAAATTGTCCCAGCTGTCCGTTTTTTTGATAGAACCGAACAAATGCATCCGCCTGACGGGTAATACTGCTTTCCATCAGCTCCGGCAATTCTCCTTGGCATTTCAGATAAAAGGCCTGTTTTATCAGAAAATATAAGAGATCAGCATCTTTTCTCACCAGCAGTACCGGACTGTCTTTATTCAGAAAATCATCCCCATATCTCTGACCATTGGCATACATAGGGATATACCATCCATTTTCCATCTGGAGGTGTTCTGTAATGAATTTCAGACTGGATAAAGACTGGCTGTGTGCCAGCCCATTGTCTTCCAGAAGAAATGCATAAGAGTTCATTCCTCCCCCTACCCAGCCAGACTGCCAGTAAGAAGGCGGAACATCATTCTCAGTTCCAACCCGGTAATATCCCTCGTCAGTAAAATTCATATGTATATATTTTTCTTTGATAGCTTCATAAGCCTTGGAAAATGGTATGCTGCAAAACTCCTGCCCCTTTTCCATTTCTTCACGCAATTCATTAAATTTTGTAAAATACTGATTCAGATTCTCTGCCGGAAAACGGAAATACCGGATCTCCATTTCCACTCGTTCTCCTTCTCTCAGCAATATTCCCACATCATCTGAAGGTGCCTCACAAGTGGGGTAAAAACCGGATCCATCAGGGAGTTCCCCGAAAAAATATTTCTTCTCTTCCCTAACAGCCGGACAGGAAACCCCAAAGACAGCCTGACTCTCCATTTCTGAAACTGTAAATCCGGTGTATCTCCCATGAACTATATGATTGGCCAGGATCAAAACACCTTCTCTCTGATCCTCCATAAAATATCCCATAGCAGGAGTACTCATATCTCCAGACCGCATCGAGATACCGGATTTATTTCCTTCCTTATTAAGATGGGGAATGTCTGTAATTACCCGGTCCCATCCCTCTGACCTCCTGCCTGCATGAAAAGGCGGATAAGGAATGCGCTTACTTTCCATCCGATTGCCGTCATATACAGCAGCAGGCATAAATACATATTCTCTTCCCGTCCATTCCTCATTTATAAATTCCAAAGAGATGGAAATTGGCTTTTCCGATGCATGTATCATCTCAGTGCGCAATATAAAACGCTGTTCATTTTCTTCATCACTACGAATACACTGAATTCGGCAAGGTATTTGATCCATATTCTTCCACTGCTCTTTTATTGACCTGTCCGGTTTCCATTGTTCTTCCAAAACCGGTGTACTTTCATGAAACTGTTTGAGTACAATCTGATATTCCATTTTATTTCCTCCATTTTTTGTTCCCACCGGCAGCAAGCCTGATGGATATATCTCATTCCTCTTTTGTTAACCCGCTAATCGAGGGAAGCATAGGACATTTTGTTACACGACATGTTTCCGGATCCAGTTCCAGCGTTTTAATCTCAAAGGGACCAAGCCATACCTTTATATTTACTTCATCCCAGAAGCAAACGGTAACTTCCCTGGACATTCCGGTACTTTCAAACAACCGGATCAGGTATGTATCTTTACCCCTTATCTTTTTCAATGCGGAAAGTATGCAGCCTGGATCTGATATCGTGATCCGTTTCTCTTTTACTGCAGCCTTTTCAGTTGGAAAAAAGGCAACAGCCAGGGGCTTTTCCTGGAAAACCACCGCTTCCGATGTTACGTCTTCCATGCGCTTCTTATAGCTTCCTCCCCGCAGTCGGAAGCAAAAGCTTCTCTCTCCCTGATCCATGCAGGATATACGTCTGTCCTGATCCAGCAAGATCCTGTCCTCAATAGGA
>NZ_JAWYAJ010000335.1:0-2087 GCF_034124845.1 Robinsoniella sp. | reverse complement strand
ATTATACTGGAAAACAAATATACTTTCAACTTCCAATTCCATGTTCGGTCTGATCGATCTCATCTCCATTGCCTGTTCCCTTTTCCGCCAATACAGACTCTGATGCTTCCCAATCTGACAGAGCCAGACCTGAATCTTGCACTCTCCTTTAAAACGGTGAATATTCTGCATGGCTTTGAGAAAAATCTCCTGGGTAATTTCTTCCGCTATTGCCTCATCATGGCACAGACTGAAAAGATCTTTTAAAGTTTGTTGCTATGAAGCAGCAAACGATTTCCGTCAGCCTCTGTACTTGTCATCGTCTGCAGGTGTTATTTCCCGTATCACCCGGCAGGGATTTCCTCCTGCCAGCACATGCGCCGGGATATCTTTTGTTACAACGCTTCCGGCAGCGATTACACTTCCTTCCCCGATCGTAACGCCTCCCATAATGCACACATGCCCGCCTATCCAGACATGATCTTCTATTTTCACAGGCCAGGCATACTCCAGCCCGCTTGCCCGCAGCTGTGCATCAAAAGGGTGCCCTGCAGCATAAATGCCGCAATTAGGCGCAATCATTACATGGTCTCCGATTTCTACTTTGGCACCATCCAGTATGATAAGATTATAATTTGCCAGGAAATGATCCCCGATCTCCACATTGAAGCCCATATCACACCGGAAAGGCTGTTCGATTACAAAGTCTTTCCCGATTTTCTTTACAATTTTCGGAATCAATGCCTCCCTTGCCTGAATATCACCGTGGGGAATCTGATTATATTCATAACAGAGGTTCTGGCATTTTACCCGGTTGGCGGTTACTTCTTCATCATACTGAGCATCGTATAAAATACCTGCTGCTGCTTTTTCTCTTTCTGTCATATATTCCTCCCAGAACATGTTTTTTATCTGATTATTTCCTCCAGCGTTTCCAGCGCACACCGCACCATATGATCCCCCAGTTCCTTACTGGTTTCCACGGAATTCAGTGCGAACCACTCCGTATTTTCTTTGGTCTTTTCCAGATCCACGTGATCCGGATATAAGGCGTACATCAGACTGGATTCGTATTTGCCGGCATGATCAAATCCTCCGCACTTCTTCTGCGCCTCGGCGCTCAGAAGAGGAATGACTTTGATATAGGAAAATGGGTCTTCCCCGGAACCAAGGGCCTCATAATAACCGGCATAATCGTTGCTTCCCCACCAGCCTTTTCCCCTGGTCTCCTCCATATATTCCATAATGACTTTTTTCGCGGCTTTATGGCATGCCAGAGTCATAGGCATCAGCCCTGCTTCTTCCGTCTGGTGGTGCGCCACACAATAAATATTTTTCACGCCGCCCCAGATCATTGATTTTAAAATACAATAAATGTAGTTCTCATAGACATCCACGTCTACATGAATCGTTCCGCTTTCGGGACCGGCTACTGCCCAGCTTGCCACCCCATACCAGATTGGCGGGCATACCACAATCTCCTTCTTCTTTTCCAGTTCCCGCATCACACCTTTGATTACCATAGTATCGGTACCGTTGCTGGCATGTAAACCATGGTACTCGATGGTACCGATTGGGATGATAAACGGCACCTTTCTTTCTTTTGCATCCTGAAGTTCCTGAAACATTAAATCAACCATTTGCATAGTATTATCACTCCTTCTATATCGCCTCCGGCGATTGATATTGCCTGCCTGTGAAACATTTAGTTATCTGCCGGGAGTTGAGTTATACGATTCTCAACGGGTTACTACACAAGTTCATACAGTTTTCCAATCTCCGGTGACAGAATATCACAGCCATTTTCCGTAACGGCAATACCTTTTTCCCAGCGCACCCCGAAAGTATCTGTGGAGATAAAGGTATCCGCCTGGAAGGTCATATTCGGCTGCAATGCGTAGTCTGATATGGTCTCTACCCACGGTGCCTCTACCTCTATCATCCCGGTACCATGCAGGGGACCATATACAAAGTTATCTTTATAACCGTTATCTGCATAATACTGATAAAAATTCTTGGCAATATCGGAGGCTGTCACACCTGCTTTTACCTGCTGAATGGTCCATCTATGGGCTTCTAATCCAAACATCACCACTTCTTTTCTGCGG
>NZ_JAWYAJ010000334.1:0-25547 GCF_034124845.1 Robinsoniella sp. | reverse complement strand
ACTTGCAATCTGTGATGATGATAGATTTATTCATAAGCAGTTAGCTGAAATTATTATGGCTTATTCCATATTTACAAATGAAGAAATTAATTTAATATATTTTATTACTGCTGAGTCTCTCTTGGCATCAACTGAAAAGTATGATATTTTATTTCTTGATATACGTTTTAACCGTAAGGATATTGGGATCGAAATTGCAAGAAAGATACGGCAAAAAGGCAGTGAGTGCATCATTATATTGCTCACTTCTCTGGACACAAAGACAATTGAAGGCTATACTGTGGGCGCCTATCGCTACATTGTTAAACCAACTTCTAAAAAGGAGATCTATGCGGTACTTAACGAGGCTATAGCAAAGTTAAAAAACAGTTCAAAAGTATTATTGGTGAAAGAACAATATGGAACAGAAATTATACATATCAACGAAATTATTTATATTCAGTCCGTCAATAGAAAGCGTCTGGTGGTATTAGAGACAATAACGTTTGAAACCTGGGAAACACTCAAAAATTTTTATTTACAATTGCCTCATTATCAGTTTGGATATGCCCAGAAAGGATGCATTGTGAACTACGATAAAATTTCAGAGGCAAAAAAGAATGATGTAACGGTAATAAACGGGGAAACAATTTCTGTCAGCAGGCAATATAAAGTACAGTTTTTCTCTGATTTTTTTGAGTATGTAGGTAGATGATATGATTGTATATTTCCTATCTTTTTTTAAATGTATTATTGATTATTACCTTTGCGCCTGGGTATTTTCCTGGTTTTTTGAAAGACGAAAAAAATCAAATAAGCGCTTAATATTATCTACAGCTGGAATCTCACTTTTGCTGCTTATCGTAAATTCCTTTCATGTTGCATGGATTAACACCATTTTCAGCCTCTGCGGAGCTTTGTTTTTGAACCACGTTTTATTTGTTGCACGATGGTCAGAAAAGCTTGTGACCTCATTTGTTTCCATCATTTTATCTGTGATATGCGAATTTTTCCCAATCATTGTATTAGCCACCATGTTAAATGATAATATGTCTAATGTTCTGACAACAACAATTAATAATGCCGGTTTCAATCTTATTGGTTCTGGACTTTTTTATGTTGTTTTAAAAATCGGACATAACATCCTCAGCAAAAGATTTATCGGTAATACGCAAATCAACCTTAACAGTAATGGATGGTCTATTTTGTTCCCCATTATCTCAATCATCTTTGTGTATTATACTTTATACGCTGATGCATGCATTGCCAAATCAAGACAAGATGCCTTTGTAAATTTTATCTTATACATATTAATTATTGTAGCAAATATAGGGTTTTTCCTGGGAGAAACAAGCACAGAAAAGAAATATATTGCGCAGTCCCAATTGAATGAGCTTCGTCTACAGCAAAGTAAAGCCGACGCAATTATGAAGCTGAAAGATGAACATATAAAAGAAATGAAAGGCCTTATGCATGATTATGATGCACAACTAAATGGCTTGATCCGAATGGTTCTAGAAAGCTCCATTACGCAGGATACCGCATTAAAATACGTTGAACAGATGAAGGAAAATATCCAGGAAGCGAATCGGTTTATATTTGTAGAGTCCAAGCCATTGCAGTTAATATTAAACCAAACTAATGAGAAGTGTATTTCATATGGGATAGACTTTATGGTCGATATACGTTATGGGGCATTTGATTTTATATCCTTTCCGGATATATTTTCCCTGTTTGAAAACGCTTTAGATAATGCAATCAATGCATGTTTATGTTTGGAAGATCGAAAGGAAGCTATTATCAAGGTAAAAATGCTTCAGAAGTCCAATCAGGTGTTTGTGATGATATCCAACACTTATAATAAAAAGTTCAGTCAGAAAAAGTTCTATTCAACAGCAAGAGCTACTTCCGAACATGGATATGGGTTACAAAATATCAAGAAAATAGTCAAAAAATACAATGGTACTTTACACCTTGATGACAAATCCGAGTTTAAAATCATGATTTCATTTCCACTCACCATTTCATCCTAGAGCGTGTTTTCAAACACGCTCTGGACCAAATGATTCCAGACGTTCTCTTTACGCATAAATAGGGAATTTACCCCAGAACCATGAGGCGCAGCGGACTGCGTAAACTGGTTGGAGTAAATTCCCTGTTTTGTTATTCCTGATTCCCATACTTCACAATTATGATTTCTGTAGCATTAAAGGCTCCTCCATCTTGTGGCTCACCATAGACCAATACACTGGAACCTTCCTTCAGATCACTTTGTTGTCCGTCGCTAATAGAATAGGAACTTCCATCTGATTTTACATATGCCGTTTTAATACTTACTGCTTCCGGATCGTATACAACATTGGTTATTTCTCCACCGTCTGAATTTCCGGTGGCAAATGCTGGTTCCGTTACAAAACTTGAGTCCGTCAGATTTGTAACCTTCCCTTCAACCGGCGCAGAGGAAAGAAACTCAGCTGCTGTTTTTCCATAGTCCGTATTAGCCTTAGAACTATCGCCAGCTAAGGCGGAACTATCAGCTTCCGTACTTTTTTCTGACATCATGCTTTCCGTCGTTTTCTCCTGCTTATTTTCTGTTTTATGATCCTCATTTTGATTTTCCGTTTGATTTGCGGAACAACCGGTACAAATAACAATTATAATAAGTAACAAGCTCAATAATTTCTTCATTATATATCCTCCTGTCTTTCAATTTATATTTTACAAGAATTTCAAAGCTTCTATATTCAACATCTTTTGAGAAGGGTGAAAATGTGGTAGGTCTTGGATTTTGTAATTTACACATTATCTAAAGCGTTATATAATATATGGAACGGAGAACATATGTGAGATCGAAAGAGAACCCGGATTTATAAAGCGGGAGCATGGATTTATTTGTGATTAAATTCTGGACATTATGGCCCTTAACCCATAATGCCCAGTATCTGAAGGTAGGCAGAGTATATTATGCTAAGCCGTATTTAACATAACGGCTATAATTGTTAAATTAGATTCTATAAACTGTACTTGTGAAACGGGTCTGAATTAATAATTGCTTGCTGAAGTACCGTTGGCACTTCTGTTTGCAATATTGCCGCTGATGCAGTTGCAGCCGCATCCGCTGGAATGAGTAGAGCCTCCTGCCTTTGCAGTAGCGCTGCCTGAGTTACAAACACAATGACATGCCATAACCATGGTTTCTTCTGTTTCAGGGGTTCTGTTCAATGGATTAATAATTTTCATATTGTGTTCTCCTTTTCATCTATGTATTTCTCTGCCTACTCTCATTCAAAAGTAATTTTAATGCCTTTCTATAGTGGAAATCAGTTTAATTATTTCGGGGTACCGTTCCATAACATCGTGATATACACATAGCTTATTTAATACGGATTCACGTGTATTTTTACACAGATTTCTTTTTTTCTCCAAATCTATGCCCTTTGCATTATAACATTCTGCATAGCAGATATCACACAGCGTAACAGCCCAGCATTTTGAACAGTCATTCATTGACTGGCTTTCATACTGTCTCAAATAGTATTCCGAGATTGCATCAAAATCTAAACCTGTATCTACGGAACCGATGCCGGGAGACTCACCTATTTTTTCACAGATTTTATATGAGCCGTCGGTACACACATATAACCGTCTTTGTATCGGGATACAGCAAGCGTTATAGGGATATCTGTCCATGGGTTCCTTTACTAGGCGGCGTTGGTGTATTGCCACCAGTATCTGCTGTAAAAACACAGTATATAAATTGGGGGTCTGTGGTAAATCATTACTGTTTTCAACCTTTTTTACCGCCCAGTCGACCCAGCTTATATCTTTCGAACTGTCATAATTTTGCTCCCTCAGTTCTTCAAAAACACTGTCCGGTATAGAGCCTGGGGCGGGATAAGTTGCGGACACGGTTGTTCCCTCTGGAAGAAAATCCAATGACTCGAAGAAATCATTGATTTCATCAAATCTTTCAGCCGTAAATGGCGGCATGAAAACCGAGCTGAACAGTAGTTGCGTTTTACTTTTGTACTTACTAATTGCTTCACAAAGCAGTTTCAATCCTCTAAATGCTGCTTCAAAGGATGGTTTGCCGTTTGCAAACACCCGGTTCTTGTTCTGGATATTTTCAGGCCCGTCTATGCTAACAACAATATTCATATTGGGAATTTGAACCAGATACTCTGCTATTTCCCTGGTCATCAGCGTTAGATTTGTAGTGAAGCTAAAGTCAATCTTTGTTTCTCCGTATTCTGTGATACAATAGTCAATGCATTGTTTCATAATATGGAAATTTATTAATGGTTCTCCCCCATAAAAGGTAACCGCAAACACTTCCAAATTTCGATGTTTATAAGCATAATCAATGGCTTTCTTTGCCGTGGCAAAATCAATATCCTCGCTTGTAAACTCCCTTGTCCCTTCGTAATGTTCTCCATAGGTGCAATATCTGCAGCGCAGATTACATCTGCCGGTCAATTCAATGATGAGCTGTTCACACGCCAAAGCTTCTTCTGACATAAACGGTTTCATATCTACAAAATGAGTTATTTCCGGATTTTGAAGCAAGTGCTCCTGCTCCAGAAATTCCGCTATTGAATCCGCCAGTACCTGATTGCTAATGAGCCCCTTAAATTCATCTAAACCCATATCCTGATTGAATAATGCATCAATAATCGGAGCCACAGCCTCCTCCAGCTGGACCACTTTCCCTGTTCCGGTATCATACAAATATGAATTTGCCCTTGTGTGAAAAGTAATTCCCTGCCTAGAAAAATCCTTTTCCCTTTTTCGGTTTAGTAACTGTTCCTGACCATTCACTTTGTTCATCATGTATTTCCTCCATTTCTTCTTTATAGTCTTTACCAGCAACTCTGTCTGCTTCGCTTTTATTTAATCTTCTAAGCTGTGCGATGTACAGTTCATAATATAAGTCCCTATGTTTCATCAGCTCATCATGTGTCCCAAATTCTGCTATACCGCCATTTTTCATAACTATTATTTGATCAGCGAGAGAAATGCTGGAAAACCTATGCGTCACATAAACAGTCAGCTTACCACTTCGTTCACTGCTAAGCCGGTTAATAATTTGTGTTTCAGAAATTGCATCTATAGAAGAAAATGGCTCATCCAGGATTGAAATTGCACAATTACCGTAGCAGCTTCTGGCTATGGCGATTTTCTGCCATTGCCCCTGGGATATGTCTACCCCGCCGGACCAGTCTTTCATAAGAAGTGTCTTTGCTTTTTCTGGGAGGCTGTCTATGAGTCCATTAATGTCCGCTATATCTACAGCCTTTTTAAACTGTTCCATATCATGCAAATTATCCCTTAACGCTACGTTTTCAAAGAGGGTATATGGAAGTTTTAAAAAATCCTGGAATACGGCACTAATCTGTAAATAATAATTTTCTATTTCAATGTCCTTGATATTTGTATCATCAATATATATTTCTCCCTCTGTTGGCGTATACAGCCTCAACAATAATTTGATAAAAGTAGTCTTCCCTGAGCCATTAAACCCCACAATGGAATAGGTTCTGCCATTTTCTATTTTCAGTGAAATATGACGTAATGCATATTTTTCACTACCGGGATACCTGAATGATACGTCTTTAAATTCAATATAGTTGAACTCTGAATGAAACGGTAACCTTTTACCTTCCCCTTCCTGCGTCTTGGTGAATGTTTGATCAACGACCTCAAGCGATTGGAAATAAAGCAGGCTGCTATGTAAAAGTGAAATCTGTCCCAATATAGCAATAATAGATGCTTTCAGATTGTCTTGTGAATTAAAGTATAGTATAATGGTTCCTAAACTGCTTCCGGCTCTTATGCTGAGCACTACGATTATAATTTTTGTAATCATAGAAATTATTTCATCCAGTGCCTCCGCTAAGCCCTTTTTTGTAAAAAACTTCTTGCGGGCTTTTTTGTCACTTTTTAAAAAACTGGTAAATGTACTTCCTATAAAATTGATAATTTTATCATTAATTTTATAGAGTTTCACTTCTTTAATATTCTCATTTTTTACAAGCAGCATCTTCAAATAATCAATTAAGCGATTGATCTCCGATCTTTGAGCGAATATTTTATACCAGTAAGCATTCATGCGTAAAGACAGGTAGAGTAATGGAAACGCTGAAATGATGCATATAGGTACAATCAGCCAGTTCAGTCTAATAACAATTACAATAAATGAGATAACCTGGATTACAGAAGTTAATGTATCGGACATACAGTCAAGCAGCGTTAAACAATTCGAACCTGTTTCGGATATAGACATATTTATATGATTATAAATCTCCGGATTGTCAAATGTACTCATAGAAAATGCAGAACTCTTCTGCAGTACAGACCTGGTTATGTATAAGTCAAGCGTGTCACTGTAAGTTTGTTTCATATACTGTAAAAATTCTGTAAAAAGAAAGGTTAGCAAATTCATACTCGAAAAAACCAGTAAAAATCCAATAATTAAAGTGTTCCATTGCCCATTCTGAATTACTTCCAAAATCAAATCCAAAACATGCTGCCATAAGATAGCATTAAAAGGACTTACAAAACCATTCAATGCGCTCACAGCAATAATCACAAGAAAGTAAAATGGAGAAGCATTCCAAAGAATTTTACAACCCATTAGAAAAAGCCGGATGCTCTCAATTAATGATGTTTTTGTTTCCATGTATTCCCCGCCTTTTCATGATCCTGATGAGGTGACAACAACCTTCACGCCCTCATTCAAAATATATTTTATAACCACAAAAATATCTCTGCTAAGACTACGTACCGGAACGATATCCCCTTGAGTAAAATAAGGCTTCCGATAAATCAGCCAATTTTGATATTTGTTAATAGAATCAAGCGTATTTTCCTGCGCAATTGCCTGGATAATATTATCCATAAATTCTGAGTATTGTGACTGCATATCAGCGAAACATGATCTTTCCGCCACACAAACCCTCATTTCAGAAAGAATAAACTCCACTTTTTTCTTTAAAACTCCGGGAACTGTCATGAGAACATACTTCTCAGACCTACTGAAAAATTTATCTTCAAAGGAAACGTTTATTTGAAGATTCAGGTTAAAGAGCCTTTGTAAATAACATTCTAAGAAAGCCTTCTTAACATAATCCGCCTTGCCTGTCAATGGCGGTATCTGGAAATATATTTTTAGTGTACACGTTTCAGCCTGACTCAAAATCAGGTAATCATCGCAGGATTTGTTTCTTACAAAGTCACAAATGAAATCTTTCCCACTTAACGGATGCGATTGTAATATATGCTGAAAAGCAGATTCAACATCCTGTCTGCTCCGAAACGGTACCTCATAAAAATGATGGCACCCATTCAGGTATTCCCAATATTCCCGTACATCCTGATACCGGATCTTTCGTATTTCAGACGGTTCTCCCATAGCAAAATCTGTAATTCTACCCTCGGTAACAAAACGGACTAATTTCTCGTTTAAACGTGTCTTTGATTTTAGCAAACGGCTCTCTTCCATCACCTCAGCTTTTGCCATTTCTACACTCTGGGGAGAAATAATCGTAGAATCTCCTATTTGCTGTTTGATTTTATTAATCCACTGCATATCATGTTTCGTCTCATAATATAAAATCATATGGCTGAGACAGGTACAGCCCCAGCGGAAGTGATCAAATCCAAACCTTCCGCCATCAATTAAACAAGCATGTTCCGTTACATGAGCCAGTCCACTATAACGTTCTTTTTGGGAAACTCCCTGGTCAGCTAAGTAATACAGATGTGTTCGATTGGAAGCATTAACTCTGTCTAATCTAATTTTGATCACCCCGTTTCCGTTAAGTTATTGGATATGCTGAGATAATAGCATGAAAAAATTCTTGTTGAATTCTATTTGTCAAAAAAACCAATTTTTTTGTCTAAAATACAAGAAGGAGTCATTCATCCATAAAAAAACTACCCAGTTTCATTTAACAGGATAGTTTGCGTATTCTATAGAACAATTATTTCTGTTGCAACAAGCTCATTTAGCGGCGCTGCCAGTTATCCACAATCTCCTGGCGGATAATCTCCACATACCTTCTTGCCTTCTTTTCATCGTGATTAATCGTATACACATCCCTCTGGGTAATCTCCATTTCACATCCTCTGGCTGCCTGCAGGCTCTTTCGGATATGCTGGCGGAATGCCTCCTCATCCAGGTTTGCACCGACACCCAGGAAGTTCGGGCTTGGCTTTCGGTGGAATATAATATTACTTCCCCGCAGGCGTTCTCCCATAAATTCTTCATTACACCATGGAGAAATAGATACTTTGCGCAGGTTCTCCAGTTTACTGATACAGTTATCCCAGATAGGATCTACCGGCTCACAGCATCCATAAGAGAGCATTCCATACTGCTGTGATATTTTCTGGTAGCAGGGGAAAATAAATTCCTCATACATTTCCGGAGAGATCCCCACAGTTTCCTGGGAATCCATGAATCCCCACACATCTCTGGTAGTAAACGGACGTCTGGCAAGTTCATCTGCTCCTGGCAGCTCTTTTGTAAAACTCCAGCTTCCCTGTCCAACACCTTCAAATGCAGTTGTGGGCAGTATTACTTTCTTTTCCTCCAGGTATCGGTAATAAGAAATAGTATCATCTGCAATCCGGTTCATCATTTCTTTAAAAAGTTCCGGATAATCATAAATGTTGAACATCATATTTTCCATACTCATAAAGTGAACCAGCATCTGGGTAGGTACACTGTATAAGCAGTCCATTTTCATTCTTACCGGAATAATTTCACCAATGGCTTCCTCCACGGCCTTGCGTTTCTTCTCTGAATTCTCCAGATCCACACCAAACCGGGATGGCTTCAGCTTCTCATAATCATCCTCCAGATCTTCGATTACGGACACAAAATGATGCCCAAGGCTTTCCTGTCCGTCTTGTGACATAGTATGGTCAACCTGAACATTTATGCCAAACAGTTCAAAATAAGTGTCGTAATTCATTCCGAAATAATCCGGTGTTACTCTGTCATCGTCAAACAACTCCTGATTTAAAAAATTGCAGTAGATACTGGTTTCAATCTCCCTTGCGAAATCCCCTTCACATTTCAGCCTTTGGGGCAGGATCTCCTGGGCAAATGTCCACATTTCTAAGTGAATCATGGGACTGTCTCCCCGAAGTGCATTGTGCCTGTACCACTTTTCTATCTTTTGTAAGTTACTCTCCTGATTGGCATATTCCAGCTGTTTTTTAGCCAGTTCCCTTAATAGCATTCTGTCTTTATCGGATATTCTATATTCCATTTGTTTAACCCCCTGTAATTTTCTGATTGTCTAATCTGCATTTATCATATCTCAATTATTACAGTTTGGCATTACAGGGAATTGCCCTTTTATATAAAAAAATTGCGGTAAGTCACCCCACAGCTGCAAGCAACGGGATTTTTGTTCTCCGCTTCCGCCCCGGTCGTTGCTAAACGAACGTCCACTGGACGTTCAGCAACCCTCGCGGCAGTCGCCAAATGGACGCGCCAGCGTGTCCGTTTGGCTCGTTGCTCGCGGGAATAACAATCTATATTTGACTTTATTACGGGTGTATTTTATACTGGGATTATATTTTTATCGACTGCCTGTGTTTGGAGGATTTATATGATGGCCATTTCATCCGGTCTGCTGCCGGCAACTCAAATCTATTTCCATACTCCTTCGTCTACTGCTGCTAATGGTTTTTTATATCCATTATGTATCGGTCATTTTTACTGCGATCATACCTATCAGGTACGCAGGAGCAGTTTCGACAGCTTCCTCGCGATTCTTGTGATCCGGGGTACGGGATACATCGAAATCGATGGGACTGCACACAACATTCATGCGGGAGAGCTGGCTGTGATTGACTGTTATAAGCCCCATGCATATGGTGCCAGAAATTCCTGGGAGTTTTACTGGATACATTTTGACGGAATGACCGCTAGACATTACTTTAACTTAATTCAGAATAAGTACCCCCACATCTTTCACCTTTCCAGGGACGCATTTTCAGAGACGCTTCTGCCTGTAAGTGCTATTTTAGACAGCTTTTCCTGCGAGCGAGCGTGCAAAGAAATCCAAATGTCAAAATATATTACAGACATGCTTACTTCCATTCTCATATCTGAGGAATCCACCCCGGCAAATCCCCGTCCTGCGGCCGGAATATCACCCGTGGAACTGGCTACCGCATATATCCGCCAGCACTATCAGGAATCAATTTCCATAGAGGAACTCGCTGAAAAAGCGGCATTAAGCCCCTACTATTTCATACGGGAATTTAAAAAAGAAACCGGGCTGACCCCTCACAGCTATTTAACGGCAATGAGAATCAACTCGGCTAAATTTTATCTGCGCACCACTGGCCGTTCCGTTAAAGAAATCGGCTTCGCCTGCGGGTTTCAAAGTGAAAACAGTTTTTGTATTACTTTTAAAAAACAGGAAGGCATGACGCCTACTCAGTTCCGGGACGGTGCCCTATAGTTTCTCCAGATTATAAGCTCTGCCCTTTTCCATAACAACGGTACGGCAGCTGCTGTCCTTCATCCCATTTATGTACTTCTGAGGATCCTCCGTATTTTCTGCAAACATGCCGTAATGATTGGGTACCCCGGTTTCAGCCTGTACCCGCTTTGTCAATGTAATGGCTTCCTCCACAGACATGTTGCCCAGTTTCCCATTGATACAGACGAAGATGACATCTGCTTTAATCAACTCTTTATCAGCATAATATCCCACCTCCGGTGTTAATAAGCTGTCACCGGTAAAGTAGTACTCCCGCCCATGATAATGGAGCACAGACCCCTGGCTATCCGGCGTATGCTCCGCAAAGACTGCTTCCAGGTCAAACACCCCATGTTGAAAGTGATCTCCACGTTTCATGCAGCGAATGTTATTCTCCGGTACACCACATGCTTTTAAGATTTCATATCCGCTCCCGGGTCCAGCGAAAATAGTGGAACCCTTGTCCATCGCCCTTACCAGATCAGAATCTAAATGATCAATATGATCATGCGTATACAAAATCACATCCGCTTTAACATCTTTACAGGCTGCCGGTGCCGGTACCAGCCGCTTTAAACCTTCCTCTTTTTCTACCAGATCCGAAAAATAAGGATCCAGTAAAATCGTACAATTCCCCTCTTTCAATTCATATCCTGCCTGACCCAACCATTTAATCTGCATTTACAACCTCCATTTTGTCTTTTACCATCATTTGCAGTACAAATATTCATATCTATTCTTGTACTGCATAATAACATATATGTTACATTTTGCAAATACTTTGTTGAATTGTTTAAAAAATCTTAATAAGTTATATGCATGGTCTGCTTGAAATAACCTTAAATTTTATATATAATAAGTATAAATTGTTTTTTTATAAGAGGAAGGATTTATATGATAGAATTGAAAAAATATCTGGACTTTCCGTTGGAAAAGTCCTACGAGGAACCGATTCAAAAGCGCCTGTTTCAAAATATGAAAAGGTCCCATATTGCCTTCCAGGGCCTAATCATCTCCTTTCAGGTCATTATGATGCTCTCTATCTCTCTTCGTCCGGGAGGTCCTTTCCTAAAGCCCAGGAGAACTGCTTACTTCAGCATGTATGTGATTCTGGCTGTGATTACGCTAGCCGTTATGATTATAAATATGAGTCTCGTGAAACGGCAGCCCCTTAACCACAGATTTTATTTCCGCATAAACTACTTTTATATGGGATTGCTTTGCCTTTGGAGTACAGCAGTCACATTAAATGACCAGCTTGGAGGAAACGGGCTAAATGTCTTTACCTACGTCATGCTGACGGTAGCTGTACTGACCATATCAAAACCCTGGCATAACATTCTGATTATGGGTGGCAACTTTCTTCTGCTCAATTACCTGCTCCCTTATTTTCCGGATCCCCACGGCGCAGACCAGACCTTTAATAACCTGATGAACAGTTTGTTTACTACAATACTGGCAATTGCTATCTCAACTATTTTTTACCGAAACAGGATCCGAAAGGAATATGACCAGATCATCATAACTGAGCAGTATAACCAGATCAACGATATTAATGCCCAGCTTCACCAGGAAGTTCTCACAGACAAACTTACCGGGCTATTTAACCGCAGGTATCTGGAAGATACCGTTAAAAATTTCTTTCGTAAAAATCAGGAAGACCATCACAATGCTGCTTGTATGATGATTGACATTGATTTTTTCAAACAATACAATGATACATACGGCCATCAGGCGGGAGATAACTGTCTATACGCTATTTCCCAGCTGTTTGCACGGGATATTCAGGATGAAGATGCCTGTCTGATCCGATACGGCGGTGAAGAATTCCTGATCTTTCTCTTTGGTAATTCCTCCCTGGATGCAGGCACTAAAGCCGAATTGATCCGAAGTGCCGTTGAGCAGGGTATGTACCATACCGCCAAAGTTCCGAAAAGACCTATGACTATCAGTATCGGGCTATATCAGGAATCCCCGATGAAAGAAACCGATATGGAACGTTTTATCTTTCGTGCCGACCAGGCACTTTATGAGGCCAAAAAGAATGGCAGGAACTGCGTTATGGAATACCGGCAGCAGCCGATGCCATAACCTCAGGAAAAACGGCAGGTATAGCAACCAGGCTGCATTCTAATATGTTCTGCTTCTGAGATATTCTTTCGCCATACTCTGATCATACCATTTCTCCTCCGTGATGATCCGCAGAGGTAATTCCTTACCTGCTGCAAGATCCTGGATCGCTTTCATAAGCTGCGGTCCAAGGAGCGGATTACACTCCACTGCACAATTTAATTTCCCGTCAATCATGGCCTCAAAGGCTTCCCTGGTTCCATCTACGGATACAATTTTTACATCTACACCGGGTGCAATTCCATTTTTCTCAAGTTCTTCTATCGCCCCTATGGCCATATCATCATTCTGAGCATAGATGATATCAATATCCCAGTCATGAGATGCCAGATAATTTTTAATGATATTTCTTCCACCTTCTATGGTAAAATCTCCATATTCCGAATGTACGATTTTGTATTTTTCATTTTCTTTCAGGACTTCTTCAAATCCCTGCTTTCTCTCTTCGGTAGGCGAAGCACCTTCGTTGCCCTGCAGTTCCATGATTTTCATACAGTCTTTCACAGCCGGAACATTATCCCGAATCCAGCGCATTGCCCTTCTTCCCTCTTCCAGGAAATCTGAACCTATGTAAGTCATAACCCAGTCATCATTTTCGACTGCAATTTTGCGGTCAGAAGCCAATACCGGAATACCTGCAGCCTTAGTTTCCTTCAGAATCTCATCCCATCCGCTGTCAACTACCGGTGATACCACGATCACGTCCACATTCATTTTAATAAATTTTCGAATAGCTTCAATTTGTTTTTGCTGGGATTGGTTGGCATCCTCGAAAATCAGATTCATTCCGAATTCTTTCGCCGCTTCTTTAATGGATTCTGTATTGGCCCTTCTCCATGCACTTTCCATTCCAACCTGAGCATATCCCACATCAATAATTTTATCTGGCTTTTTATATGTTTCGTTCAGGCCCGCCATATATTCCTCTACATTGTCCTTAGTAACAACATGGCTTCTTAAAATAACCTGCTTTGGCACACCGCTCGCCTGTCTCAATATATCAAGGGCATATTGTATTGCTTCTTTTCCACCAGTAGGACATGTGATCGTCTCTTCAATTTTCCCCTGAGAAATCAGATCAATCCCTTCATTTTCTCCAAGGAAACCATCGATCCCCAAAATTTTGGCTTCTGCCCCGATTTTCTCCATTGCCTGATACGCCCCTAATGCCATATAGTCATTATGAGCAAATATCACGTCATAATCCTTCAGATGATCCCCCATGGCAAGCATCGTATCTTCAGCATCATCTTTTGATCCAGACTCTATCCTGCAGACGCTTTTTTCAATTTGCGGATACCGGGAGATGATGGAATCAAATCCCTTACTTCTGTTCTGGCTTGGCAGAGAATCCTCACTTTGGCAGATCTCCAGTACTTTTCCCTCTTCATCTTTCAGCAGCCTCAGTACGCCTTCGCCTGCCCTCCTGCCAATCTGCTCATTATCCGGACCGATAAACAGAGAATAATCAAATCCCTCTACTCCTCTGTCCATAACAATGACCGGGATTTCCTTATGGTATACCCTGCTGATAATGGATGTCATAATTTCGGTATCACAAGGAGATATAATCAACAGATCAATGCCAAAATCTATGAGTTTTTCCACATCCTTTACCTGCTTGGTAACATCGGAGGTGGCATCCGTCATAATTAATCTGATATTATCATATTTATTGGCTTCTTCCTCTATTTCACTGGTCAGTGCCAGTCTCCAGGATTCCCGCATATTTGCCTGTGATACACCGATTACATATTCGATTTCCCGATATTCACCGCTGTCAATACCCTGATTATAAATATGCAGCCCCAGGAACATAATAAGGATAACTGCACATATGGAAGCGGTAGCTATGATCTTATTTTTCATCCCTGTTACCTCCCTCCAGCAGATCCACACTCTGTGGTATCAGGATGATCACCTTTGTTCCGGCTCCCGGTTCACTGGTTACTCTCACGCAGAATTTATCACCGTACCGGATTCTTAACCGCTCTTTGATATAGAACAGTCCAAAACTCTGATTTTCTTCCAACTGGGAGTGTTCGTTTAACAATGCATTGATCTGCTCTGCTTTTTCCTCTGTCATTCCTGCACCATCATCTTCCACTGTAAATTCCATCCAGCTGTCAGCCGCACTTTCACATCTTATAATCAGATGACCTTCCCCGCGCTTTGTTTTTATGCCGTGGTAAATGGCATTTTCCACCAGGGGCTGCAGCATCAGTTTGGGAACCACGCATTGATTCAGGCTGTCATCTACTATCAACTCATAGTTCAGCTTTGGTCCATACCTAATTTTTTGAATATACAGGTAATTGGAGACGTACTTAATCTCCTGTTCCACTTTAATGTAATCTCTTCCCTTACTCAGACCGATCCGAAACATATTTGTCAGTGCATCAACCAGCCTGACAATGTCGTGTGCCTGATATTCCCGCGCCATCCAGCTGATGGTATCCAGTGTATTATAGAGAAAATGGGGCTTTATCTGCTCCTGAAGAACTTTCAATTCGGCCATTCTCTTATTTTTTTGCTCCAAATAAACCATATCTACCAGGCTCTCTATCTGGACCAGCATATGATTAAAACCATATCCCAGTTCACTCACCTCATCATTATAGTTTCCTTCAAAGCGTACAGCCAGATTGCCCGATGCCACTTCACGCATTAGAAGTTTTAACTCAACAATGGGATTTGTAATGGTCTGGGATATCTTTAAAGAGATCACCAGGACAAAGATCAGGGTCATTGCCAGACCGCCGGATAAAATATAAAACATGGCATTGGTACTTCCCATGATCTCATCCAGGGAAAATACGCCTACGATCTTCCATCCAGTGTATTCAGACTCTTCATAGCGTATCTGATAATTTTCCCCGTTTATTCTGGCATCTACCGGAACCTGTTCCGGAGTAAGCCATGCTGGATCAATACGGTAAGTCACTTTATTGGGCAGGGTATAAACCATACGGTCATCTTTGTCAAGTACAAACACAAACCCATTATCCCCAATGGTTACGTTTTGTATGGATTTGGAAATGATATCATGCTTGATGTCCAGTAGCAGCACCCCCATAATCTCACCAGTATCCGCATTTTTAATAGCCTTTGCAATGGAAAACACATCATCAATGCTATAACTCTTATCTGTTGCAATATTTCTGCCGGCAATATTACTGATTATCTGCATTTCATCAGGGTTAGCCGCTGCCTGTCGGTACCAGTCCTCATTCTTAAATGAATCACGGGAGATACGCCTCATCCCCGTATTGGTACATAAATCATTTTCTGTGGCAACAAAGATACCTGCTATTTCTTTATTGGAAAATGCCAGATCATCCAGGGTATTTTCCAAACTTAACTTTTCTTGTTTCCAGTAAACATTGTCTTCAGTTTTCATCGATCCGTAATCGGTGTTTTCCATTCTGCAGATAATAAAGTTAGCTATTTTATCAATACTGTTTACATATACATCAATTGAGGTTTTAACCTGGTTCATCATCTGGTCTGCATGCTGGGAAACACTTTTTTTCGCCTGTCCCGTAAATACGCTTATTCCTATCATTCCGAACACGCAAAAAGGGATCAGCGAAGCGACAATATAAGACCAGACCATTTTACTACGTATCGTAATATTCATGAATTTGTTCTTAAGCTTGTTCATTTCGCTCACCCCTCTCTGTCACTTCCTGCCCCTATATTATAGCTTTGACCGGGTAATTTCGCAATCGGATTCGAATAAAATCCTATTTCCCTTTTAATTTTTCAGCACGTATAGATATAATTCTCTGGATAACAATGAATACACACAACAGTGCTGCTATTGTTACTTTTGTCCACCATGTATTCAGATTTTCATAAGTTACGATCGTCTGAATAATTCCCTGAATCAGAACACCTATGGTCGTACCAATTACGGTGCCCACACCTCCTGTAAGAAGCGTGCCGCCGATAACAGCAGATGATATGGCATCCAATTCCAGCCCCAGATTCTGAAGTGAATATCCAGCTAATGTATAAAAGCTGAAAACCACACCTGCAAGTGCTGCACAGAAGCTGCTGATTACATAAACCGCGATTTTAGTTCTTGCTACCGGAAGTCCCATGAGAATTGCGGACTGCTCATTACCGCCTAAGGCATAGATGCTTCTTCCAAACTTAGTAAATTTTAATATGTAGTAAGCTACTAATATTACTACTAATGCAATGAATACATAAGAATATATCTTTCCTTTACCGATCACCAGCTTGCTCAATGCCATTTTTGTATAAAAATCATTGGAGATGGAAATGGATTCCGTACTGATTACCGCGCAAAGCCCTCTCATCAAAAACTGTCCTGCAAGTGTAACAATAAAAGGCTGCAGTTTAAAGAAATGAATAATATAACCCATTCCAAATCCTACCAGTGCTCCAACCAGAAGAACTAATGGAATTACAACAAATGCCGGAATTCCTTTCTGAAGTAAGAATGCTGAAAATACACAGGTAAAAGCAATCGTAGATGCGATGGATATGTCAATACCGCCTGTCAGCAAAACAAAGGTGACTCCAATAGAAGCTATAATCAGATACGCATTATCGTTAAATAAATTCAGGAATGTAGACAAGGATAAAAAACGATCATATGAAACAGCCCCGAATATAAATAGTGCAATAAACAGCACAAACGTGATTATCAGCGAAACGTTATTAATTTTCAATCTCTTTTTTGCTATCTCTCTCATGCCTGCTTCGCCACCTTTCTCTTAGAGAATTTTCTTAAAAATGTCTCTTTAAATTCTTTCGACTGTGAAAGACAGATGATTACAACTAGAATAGCTTTTACTACCTGCGTAATTTCCGGAGCAATTCCCATTGCATATACAGTCGTTGTAATGCTTTGGATAATCAGGGCTCCTGCAATACTAGCCGGGATGGAGAAACGTCCTCCGCTCAAAGATGTCCCCCCTATAGCTACAGCAAGAATTGCATCCATTTCAATCATGAGACCTGCATTGTTACAATCAGCACCTTTGATACTGGCACTTTCAATCAGACCAGCCAGTGCTGCAAAGATACCGCAGCAGGTGTAAACTACCAGTTTAATCGCATCTACATTAATTCCGGCAAATTTACTGGATACTGAATTACATCCGGTGGATTCCAGAAAGAGTCCAAATGCAGTTTTCTTGGTAAAAAGCAGTACAATAATTAATAAAATTACAACCAGGTATACCGGAAACGGTATTCCAAAAATGTATCCGCCGTTAATAAAGTAATAGGCATCTGAACTTACAGTTACAATTTTACCGCCGGTTACCAGCTGTGCGATACCACGCCCCGCAACCATCAGAATCATCGTTGCCACAATGGGCTGGATCTGAATCTTTGCAACCAGAAATCCATTCCACAGCCCGCATAACAGACCTGCCAGAAGAGCCAGTATAATCGCGATTGCCACATTTCCTCCCACTCCAGGTAAAATGCTACCGCTTACGATACTGCATGCAATGGCTCCGCTTATTGCCATCACCGAACCAACCGAAATATCGGTTCCTCCGGTAGCCAGAACCATTGTCATACCAATAGATAAGATCATCAGTTTACTGCCGTTTCTTATAATATCAATGATTCTTCCATAAAGATGCCCATCGACTATTTTCATCTGAAAGAAACTTCCTCCAGAAATGATTCCATTAAACAGGATAATAGCCAGCAATATCACAAAGGGCCAAAATGCCTGGTTTTTTGAAATTTTATTTAGTTTCTTCATGACTGTCACCTCCAGCTATATACCGCATAATTGCTTCTTCTGATATCTGGCTGCCCCGGAGTTCCGTTACTTTTCTCATATCCCTTAAAATAACCATTCTGCCGCAGCATCTGGTCATCTCATCAATTTCCGAAGAAATAAAGATAACCGCCATGCCCTGTTTTGCCAGATCCACTACTATTTTTTGAATTTCTGCCTTCGTTCCGATATCAATTCCCCTAGTTGGCTCATCCAACATGAGAAGTTCCGGCTCCGTTGCCAGCCACCTTGCCAGAATTACCTTCTGCTGGTTACCTCCGCTTAAGTTTTTAATCAGCTGTTCAGAGGAAGGGGTCTTAATTTCCAGCTTCTTAATATACTCATCTGCGATCTTCTCCGACTCCTGTCTGGATATGAAGCGGAACATTCCCCGCTTCGCCTGAAGCGCCAGGCAGATATTCTCTCGAATGGTAAGTTCACCTACGATACCTTCTGTTTTCCGGTTTTCCGGACAGAACGCAATGCCTCTGCGGATCGCATCCAGTGTTCCCTTTAACTTTGTCTTTTCTCCTTTTATTTCAAGGGTTCCTTTTTCCAGGTTATCCACACCAAATATTAACCGGGCTGTTTCTGACCTTCCGCTTCCAAGCAGTCCGGAGAGTCCCAATACCTCTCCTTTATTGATCTTCAGACTAAATCCCTGGATGGTTCCTGCCCCCGTGACATCTGCCATATCTATTAATAATTCATCCGATTTATTTTCTTCTTCATTAATTGCCATTGTCTGGTTTAATTTCGCATAGTCTTTACCTATCATTTTTCCTACCAATTCTACCCTTGGCAGGTTCTTTGTTTCATAAGTTCCTACATATTCTCCATTTCTAAGAACCGTAATTCGGTCTGTAATCTCATAAACCTGATCCAGAAAGTGTGTTACAAATATTATTCCCATTCCTTCTTTTCGAAGCTTTCTCATTGTTTCAAACAATTTTTCTACTTCCATTGTAGACAAACTGGAAGTGGGTTCATCCAGTATCAGTACTTTTGCTGATACATCACAGGCACGGGCGATTGCAATCATCTGCTGAATTGCCACAGAATAATTATCCAGATTTTTCGTTACGTCTATATCCAGATCAAACCGCCTCATTAACTCCTTTGACTTCTGGTTAATGGTTTTCCAGTCTATTCTGCCCGCTTTTCTAATTTCCCTGCCTATGTAAATATTCTCTGCCACAGACAAATTCGGACAGAGGTTTACCTCCTGGTATACCGTACTGATTCCGTCTGCCTGCGCCTCTAACGGAGATTTGGGATAAATTTCTTTTCCTTCCATCAGAACTGTTCCGCTGTCTCTTTCCTCTACTCCTGTTAATACCTTAATCAATGTGGATTTTCCTGCACCGTTTTCTCCTAAAAGCGCCAGAACTTCCCCTTTTCTTAATTCCAGCTGCACATCACTCAGCGCAATTACTGCTTTACCAAAGCTTTTTGATATATGATTCATTTGAAGTAAGATATCCTCTTTACCCATATCACATTTCCTCCATTCCTGCTGTTTATCTGCCCCCTTATCCAAAATCCGCTCTCAGTCGTACTGGAGCGGATTTTAATAAGATCATAAAATCTTTTTAATATTGGCGGTTTGGTAAATCTGCTGCCGCCGTATCCTGACGATAGATACCTTCTTCAGATTTTACCCATTTTTCAACTGTTTCACCATTTTTTAATTTCTGGCAAGTATCGAAGAACTGTTCGCCAAGTAATGGATTACATTCTACAGTAACGTTTGCTTCCCCTGCTGCCATAGCTTCAAAGATCCCTTTTACGCCGTCAACGGATACTGTTTTAATGTCTTCTCCCGGTTTAAATCCAGCTTCCTTTATCGCTTCAATAGCACCCAGCATCATATCATCGTTATGTGCATATACACCTTTGATTTCTTCGCCATAAGTCTTTAAGAAAGATTCCATAACTTCTTTCCCTTTTGCTCTTGTAAAGTCACCGGTCTGGGATTCCAGAATTTCGATATCAGGATGATTTGCTTTGATTTCTTCATCAAATCCTGTTTTACGGTCATTTGCTGCAGAAGCACCAACGGTTCCTTCTAACTCAACGATTTTTCCTTTTTCTTCTAATAATTTACCCATTTCAATTGCTGCATTTTTACCTTCTTCAATGAAGTCGGAGCCGATGAATGTAGAATATAAGCTTTCATCTACATCTGCTTTTCTATCAACCAGTACGATCGGGATTCCTGCTTCCTGTGCCTCTGTAAATACTGCGTCCCATCCCGTCTCTACTACCGGAGCAAGTCCGATTACATCTACGCCCATTTCAATAAAGGACTTGATTGCTTTGATCTGGTTTTCCTGTTTCTGCTGAGCATCTGCAAATTTCAGATCAATGGTATCTACGTTTTGTCCTGCATAGAATTGAATGGAAGCTGTCTCTGCATCACGCCATCCGGATTCCTGTCCGATCTGTGCAAAACCTACTACCAGTTTATCGCCGCCTGCACTGTCATCTTTTGCTTCTTCACTTGCTGCCTCAGAACCCTTTACGGTTTCCTGTGCTTCTGTTGCAGGAGCTTCAGTCTTAGCTGCCTCTGTTGTCTTTGCTTCTGTTGTCTTTGCTTCTGTTGTTCCTGTGCTGCTGGAACCACATCCTGCTGCCATAGCAGCTACCATACTGACACATAATAATACACTAACAAGCTTTTTTTTCATTTTAATATCCTCCGTTTTCTTTGGGTTCTTCCCTTGCTATGAACTTATTATATTCCATTTCCTTTCTCAGGTCTTTGCAATTTTCCTTTATAAAATTGCAAAATTTTAGCATCCATTTGCCAAATTGCCAATGGATGCTAATAATGAACATAAATATAACCGTATAAATAAAACGATGGTTATTCCTATCCTTATCTTTTTTGTGCACACTTACGGTACTCAGCCGGACTTACCCCGGTAATCTTTTTAAATACATTGCTGAAATAATGCTGTGTGGTATATCCAACCTTTTCAGCTATCTCATACATTTTTAAATCTTCTTCAAAAAGCAGGTCGATTGCTTTTCTGATCCGCACTTTAGTCAGATAATCTATGAAGGTAATTCCCATTTCTTTACGAAAAATCCGGCTTAAATGCTGTGGCGAAAGAAACGTATAATCCGCAACATCCTGCAGGGTCAGCTCTTCCCTGTTATAATTATCTTCTATGTATTGTTTTACAATTTTAATTACGCTGGAACCGCCTTTAACTGCTTCCATCTGCTCAGCAGCTCTGTTATATACGGTAACCAGGTTCTCATACCCTTCTCCCGTCTCCTGTACGGAAACTGCTTTTAGCGGCAGACACCCCTCTATGCTTTCCATGCATTTTAACTGTTTCCGCCTGAGCTCTTCTGCCCCCATATCTCTTGAAATCACCACTAGATCGCCGTTTTCCACCTGACAGGATGAGACATTTTTTAAATCATTGAAAATTTCATTACTAATATTCTGGACTGCATAGGAAAGCAGATCTTCATCCCAGCTCTCACCCAGGTCTTTATCCACTGCCTGTTCCAGATGAATGATGGTAACCGCATATTGTGATGGAATACTGATGTCCAGATACTGCATCCGTTCCTCTATCTCCTGTTCTGCAAGTCTGCCTTCCAGCCAGTTTTTCAAGAAGGCATCCACCAGATGTATTTTATTCTGCTGTAAGGTCATCTTCGCCCACTTCAGATATTTATCTTCCTTATTCTGCTGACTTACTTCCTTCAATACTCCCTGAATCATATTGTCAAAAGGCTCTTCCATCAATGGTTTCAGGATATATTCAAATACCCCAAGGCGAAGAGCTGTCCTGGCAAATTCAAAATCATCGTATCCTGTAATGACTACAATAATCGCCTGGGGCTGCAAATCTTTTAATTTCTCAATAAACTGAAGTCCATTCAAAAAAGGCATATTGATGTCAACAAAGAATATATCGATGTCCTCTTCCTGGGCCATTTCCAATGCCATTTCTCCATCTTCTGCTTCTGCTACGACTTCAATTTCTTCATATTTCCGTAAAAAACTGATAATACCCCTCCGGATTATGTACTCATCATCCGCTACCATAGCTTTGCATCTCATCTTTTTCTTCCTCCCATATCTTAGAAATCCCTCTATCGTCTCAAATCTTACTAAGACGATAATTTCCCAATGATAAATTACATTATAATGGAAAATTATACCTTTTACTATGCAAAATTTTAGCGCCAGTTTATAAAAATACCGCGCCAGAAAAAAAGCGCGGTATTTTTATCTATATCTTATAATATGATTATTTTTTTACCCAAAGCGAAACCGTCTTACTGTATTTCCCATAAACCCTGGACTTGCCGGATGTTTTAAATGCCCTGATTTTAACATAACATATTTTGTTTGCCCTGAGCTTTTTAAGCGTCCTGGATGTGGTTTTACCGGAACTGATCACAACCTTCCTGACACCCTTTTTAAATTTCTTATCTGTGGAGTAAGAAATCACATAACCGCTTGCACCATTTGTCTTCTTCCATGACAGCTTCAAAGTTTTGGATTTCTTTGATACTGCTTTTACATCTGTGGTCTTCTTTGGTGCAACCGAGATTATGATCTTTTTGACTGCAGCATCATATTTGGAATTACCAGCTGCTGTAATGGTAATCTGTGCTTTTCCGGTACCTTTAATGGTAATTTTTCCTTTGCTGTCAACTTTTACAACTTTCGTATGATCAGACTTATAAGACAGCTTGCCTTTCCCGGATGCCTTTGCCTTAATGTAGAAGCTCTTATCTCCATCTGTTTTCTTAAAATCTTTGGCCGTAATGGTCTGTTTCTTTTTCTGAATATCAAATACTGCTTCCAGGCTGACACTCGAAGCCGGCATAAGGAATGAAATTACCGTTGACTTCTGCTGCTGTGCTGTCAGTGTAACTCCGGCAGCTTTCCACTGTACAAATACCTTTCCTGCCGGAACAGAAACGGTTGCCTGGATTCTGGTACCTGCAATATACAACTGATCTTTAGCAGCATTTGCGATGCTTATGCCTGCTCCTGTCTTTAACTGATATTTTGGTTTTTCCGGTATGACAATATTTTCAAATGCAGCATTTAATACGACTTCACTTTCCGGCATTACAAAAGAAATGGTAACTGCCATTTTTTCCGCCTCCGTTAAAGTGATTCCTTTTACATCCCATCCGATAAATTGATTACCCTGTGGAATTCCCACCGTTGCTTTTACCGTTGTACCAGCCTGATACAGGCTGTTTGCTGCTGCGTTGTCGATTCTGACATTTGTCCCTGCTGTAACCTTGTAGTACTCATTTTCTGCATAAACCGGTACCATACTGCCTCTGTTTCGCGGAACTGTAAATGTGAACTCATTTGATACTTTCTGCTCCTCTGTCAGTTCGAAACCGCTGACTTCCCATCTGCTGAAGGTCTTGCCCGCAAGATCTTTTGCCTGGACGGTAACCTCTGAACCAATTCGATACATATCATCTTTTACATCTCCGCTGACTCTGACATTATTATCTGCATGGATGCGAACATAATTTGACAGATCCTTTGCAGCTGCTTCCAGGGATAAATAACGGTTAGAAACCGCCTGGACCGCATCTTTATTTACGGATTTTGCACTTAAAAGTGCACCGCTGAATATTCTCCAGGTTTCAATAGAGTATTCTTCTTCCTGGTAACCTTCCACCTCTGCAATCAGCGCATCCAGCTCTGCCCCAGTCTTAACCGTCTGGGCTGCCGGATGTTCATGAGCTTCCTGAACCGTAATATAATCAAGGTATACATTTCCACTGTTTTCTGCATCTTTCACATAGGAAATGGTATTTTCACCTTTTTTCAGAGTGACACGGCTGCAGACGGTCATCCAATGCTGCCAGTCTGTCTCGGTTTTATCAAAGGGAACCGTTACACTTTTCAGCCCCGCATCATTGACATAGAGATTCAAAGTTCCCGCCTTAGGTGTAATATCCGGGATATTCGCTTCCCATTCACCGCGGTTGTCTGTAGTACTGATCGGAGCCTTTACTCCATTGGCATATCGTGCTCTTACAAAATAGTCGCCGTCTGCCGGTACATTAACTTTGAATGTGATTTTTTCTCCCAGCGTATCCGTTATGTTTCCATATCCTGTTCCCTGGAAACCTTTTCCTTTATATTCCTTTTTTGCCCCGCCGGATAAGTCTCCATCTTCTGCCTGATATACAAGTCCCAGCCCCGGATCGCCGGAAGGCAGAGCGGTAAATTCATATGGGGAAACCGGTCTTCCAAAGTTCGGAGATCCATCTTCATACCAGGTAAATTTCTTTATACTGACCTGTCTCCAGGCATTATTGTTCGCCGGATACACTTTTGAATGGAATGCCATCCAGTCTTCTGTTCCGTCCGCTGATTTAAAAAAAGATGCTCTGGCTGGTCCATATACGTCTTTTGTTCCTTCAAATACACCTTCTTGATAAGACCAGTTATCCGGATTTAAAATATCATTTTTGGATGTATCAAAAATGTACATTCCCATGTGATACCCTGCCGTCTTAAAGCTTCCCTGGGATACCGTCATAAATAAATGATCCCCATTCACAATTGCTCTGGGACCTTCTCCTCCAAAGCCCGGCAGAAAGCTTCTCTCCTCTGTAATCTTTGTGGGTGATTCCATTCTTGCAATGGCTGGTGACTCCACGCCGCTTTCCATGCTGCCCCAGCATGCATATAACTGTCCCCGGTATTGGAAAACGGTAAAATCATTTCCCTGTGCAAACTCATTGGGGTTCTTTATTTCCATTCCGGTATATAGCACACCTCTGTCTATCCAGTCTCCCTGTGGATCATCGGTAACCGATTCCATTACACATGCCATATGCCTCCAGTTATATTCTTTTGCATCTGCGCAGTAATAAATATACCATTTGCCGTCTATAAAGAACATTTCCGGAGCAAAGATCCTGGATTTGGAATCATTAAAATCAAAAATTCTGACTTTTTCTCCCTGATCCAGAAGAGATTTTGACTTGGATACATACATTTTATTGTGAGATGGATCGTTACTGGACGAAACAAAATAATAATATCCGTCATGATAGCTGATAAATGGATCCTGTCCCTGATAAAGCGCATTATTGAATTGAGTTAATTCTTCGCCTTTTTGTGTACGTATGATGTTTAATTT
>NZ_JAWYAJ010000333.1:0-4754 GCF_034124845.1 Robinsoniella sp. | reverse complement strand
CTGGCTGCGGTACATGGGCTGCAGCATTCTGCCCAGTGCACAGAAGCACTCTTCCAGAGGCTCGTTCTGACCCAGTTTTGCCATAAACCGCATGGTACTCAGCGTGTTAAACAGAAAATGAGGATTTAACTGGCCCTGCAGGGCTTCTTTTTCCAGAATTCTTTTCTCCCCTTCCATATCCCGGATCTGATGGATCATAGTCTGAATACTCCGGGACATCCGGTTAAACTGCCTGCCCAGCATACCAAGCTCATTTTTGCTGCTCTCATCCAGCTGTTCCCCCAGTGAACCATTTTCCATCCGCTCCATTGCGGTTCGCAGCCTCTTTAGGGGTGCAGTCAGCCTGTAGAGACTGTATACCGACAATGCCGTTGCTACCAGAAGCCCTCCTGCTGCCAATACCAGAAACCAGCGTTTTAAGGAAACCAGGCTTCCATAGAGGGACTCCTTGGGTATCTCCGTTACAATGGTCCAGGGCAGCCCCTGTATCCGATGGTAATTAATCTGAATATCCTCTTTCATCAGGTACCCGTCTCCGGTTTTCTCCAGCTCCCCAGGGGTAAACTCTGCCTGTTTTCCTGCTTTTTCCCTGTTTTGATGTACCACAACCACCCCTTCGTCATTCATCAGATAGCTTTCCCTTTCATCCGGCGTATCTGATTTTGTAAAGAGGGCGGCAAGTGCGTCTTGCTGTATATTCACTACCACGGTGGCATATCTGCCGGTTCCCAGCCAGATGCTGCTGACCGCCGTCACATAGGGTATCTCATTCTTTTCCCCCTCCATGGCAAAATTCTGATTTGTATATCCGCCAAACCATAGTACCTTGCCGGGATTTTTCAAAGCTTCCTCCTGAATTCCCAGGGAATACCAGGGCAATTCCAGATTGGGTATCCTGGTTACCATGTTCTTCTTTTCCATAACCCCCAGAGCTGTACCGTCATTGCCATAGTAATAAATGGAGTCCAGATATTCATAGTTTCCCATCACCACATTCGTATAGTCAAAAATCTGCATCGCTTTCTGGATGCTTCCGAACTGGTTTTTCCACCCCTGCCTCATATAATCCTGAAGAGAATCCTGTATCATAAAAAGCCGGAGAATCTTTTCAACTTCCTGAGTATATCGGACGATGTTATACTGATTCTGCTGGAAGTACTGCTGCATCATACTGGCTGACTGTTCCTGTATTACTTTTTCAGAACGTTTGTAACTAAAAATGGAAACCACTCCCACCAGCAATGTAATCGTTACCATAAAGACCGCCAGCAGCTGGGACTGAAGCCGTCTGCTGAATGCCTGTCCGTTATTCTTTTTCCTTCTCATGACCTCTTCCGCCTTTCCTTTCCAGAAGCGTACTTGAAAACTGCTTTCTGACAGCTGCATTAAGTTTATGGGATAGATGTCTTCTATACCCCTTTTTTAAAGGAGTTGGGAGATTGTCCGGTCACTTTTTTAAAGGTTCGGCTGAAATAACTTTCATCCAGAAACCCCACCTTCTCCGCTATTTCATAAGATCTTAAGTTGGTACTGCGCAGCAGCTCCTTGGCTTTTTCAATCCGGTAATTCATAATATAGTTGGTTAAATTTACACCCAGCTCTTTCTTGAAAAGACCGCACACATACGTCCTGCTTAATTCCACCATTTGTGACACCTGATCCAGTGAAATATCTTCCTGATAATGCAGGCTGATGTAAAACAGGATATCCTTTACGGGTTTGCTTAGCAATGTCTGCTCATCGCAGCTGCCCTGAAGATATTCCATACAGGATTCGTACACCTCCAAAACTCCATCAAAAGTCTGGCTGTCTTTTAGCCTTGTCATAAACTGCTCCGTGATCTGATATCTCTGCGTACCCTCCGGCAAAATTCTACACATCTCCACATTGATCCCATGTTCAAAATAATGCCGGATGGTAACCGGATTCTCATGCTGGCAGAAACCTTCTTCCGCTTCATGAAACCGCCTGACAGCCGTATCATCCATTTTCAGCTTCTGAATCAGCCTTCCCATCTTCCTGCGAATCAGCATCTTACAGTCATCCGGGCTTTGCGCCGCAAAAACATTATTTCTATCCAATCCATAGAAGAATTTCTTTTCCAGCGCCTGGGCGCACTGATGGTACATTTCATAAAGTTCGTCATAGCCATTGCCCCTTTGGCTTATAGCAAAAGAAACCGTGCTTTTCACACACCGTTTCAGCACATCTCGCATTTTTTCCAGCCTGCAGCACATCTGTTCAGAGAGCATTACACTTTCCGGTTCTTCTTCCAGGATCATAATAAATCTGCCGTCTTTTTCCGGAAGCAGGATATGGTTTTCCTCCACCAGCAGCTCCGACAGGATATTTTCCACTGCGGAATCCAGAATACTTCCGTAAGAGTCATTGAATATCCGCTTGCTTTCCACATAGTGATCAATTTCCAGCGCCACCATCTGCATTTGTTTCCCGGGGCATAGGAACTGTTCTTTCATTTTCAATTTCCATTCCGGTCCCATATCCAGGCGGTAGTAGAGAAAATTCCGAAGAGAGTCCTCAAACCGTTTTCGCTCCATTCCATTTTCCTGGGTCTTCTGGCTTTTGTCCATGACAACCAGTTCCCTTTTGACCTTCTCCAGAACCTTTTCCATGTCCTCCTGTGTCATAGTGAGCTTTAACACATAATCCGAGACTCCAAGTGATAAAGCTTCCCGTACAATATTGAATTCTTCCAGGCAGCTGAGGATGATAAATCTGGTCCGCTCATCCTTTTGCCGGATCTGCCTGATCAGTGTAATTCCATCCATCACAGGCATTTTAATATCAGTTATAACAATATCCGGCTGAAAGGTTTCCCAGGCTTCCAGCGCCTGCTGACCATTTTCCACATCTGCCGCCACTTCCATGCCCAGCTTCTCCCAGTCCACAGACATTTTAATTCCCAGCCTTACAAACATTTCATCTTCCGCAATTACAACCTTATACATGATCTTTCCCCCATAATCCCATGTTTTTATACATCAAAACTCTCCGAACCCCAAATCTGAATAATTTGTGCCTCCGAGAGTATAATGATGATTCATTGTATTTATTATATCATAAAATCCGTTCATGAATATATGCAACGTTCGTAAAATTTACCGAAATTGTGTTCATAATGTTACTATTTACGCATTTTGGTTGTACAGAGTAACTTTTTAAGTATCAGTTAAAAACCTGATTTTCTAAAAGGGCGGCTTTCTGGCTATTTTCAGCACCCAGGCATAATCACAGGGCTTCTGAGCCGGAAGGCTGACAACCAGACCCTCATCCGTACAGTTCCACTGCAGCGGTGCATCATCACCCAGCATGGTAATCCCTGCTATTTCCCCCGGATAAAACTGTACCGCACTTTTGATAACTGCCTTTCCGTCCTGCGGCCATCCCAGTAAAGCAGCGTAAAGCATGTTTCCATTCACGGTAAACCGGATATCTTCCGAACCATACCGAAGCTTTTCCCCCTCACTAAACATACCTGCCTTTTCCATTTTCGCCGGACCCTCTCCAAAGGTGAACCAGGGAGTTGTATCATAGATTGCCTCGCCATTGACCTCTAACCATTTCCCCATCTCCAAAAGAATATGTCTGGCTTCTTCCGGTATCTCACCATTGGGCTTTGGTCCCACATTAAGCAGGAGATATCCGTTCTTGCTCACATTGTCGATGAGGTAATGTACCAGTTCCCCCGGTTTCTTGTATTTTGCATCGAACAGGTAGCACCATCCCTCTCCGTCATCTACCGTAGTGTCGGTGATCCATTCGTGATACATCATCCGGTCGAATCTTCCCAGCTCCAGATCAATGACTCCGTTTCCTGCGGGCAGATCCTGATATTTATAAGTCGTTACCACATCCCGCCCCTGTTCCTCACTTTTGCTGTAGTAATAGGCCAGCATCTCTGCCCGGTAGGTTTCCGGCATAAATCCCAGTCCAAAGTCAAACCACAGCATATCAGGCGTAAAGCGGTCGATTATTTCCTTACATTTTGCAAGCCATTTATCACAAAATGCTTTGTCCGGCAGCGTCTGGGCATTCCAGATGGGCCATTCCCCTTTGTCCGGTATCCCATTCTTCCAGTCCAGGTCATGGGGCGTACCATACAGATCAAAATTTTCCGGATTGGATAAATCGGTTCCCTCCACCCAATGAGGGAAGAATCTCCAGTTTTCTGCATGATGAAGTGCAACCATATATTTCATACCCTTTGCCCGGATTTCTCGTTCCATTTCAGCCACTACATCAACTTTCGGTCCCATTGCAGCGGAATTCCAGCGGTTTAATCCGGTATCCCACATACTGAACCCGTCATGGTGCTCGCCCACAGGACCGGCAAATTTTGCACCTGCCTTCGCAAATAATTCTGCCCATTCCTTCGCGTCAAACTTTTCTCCGGTAAACTCCGGGATAAAGTCTTTGTATCCGTATACGGACGGATCACCGTAAGTCTTTGTATGGTACTCATACTGGGGACTGCCTTTCTGATACATATAAAATCCATACCAGCTGCCATTTGGTCTGCAGGCGGGAACGGAATAAATTCCCCAGTGGGTGTATATTCCGAACTTCGCCTTCTGGAACCAGGCAGGCGTTTGATGTGTTTTCAGTGAATTCCAGGATGCTTCATATTTCATAATGTAATCCTCCTTATGCATGTGTATTTTTTTCTACATAGTGTATAATATCATTTGCTTCATCTACGGAATTCGCATAGGTATGCAGAAACAGCCCTCTGG
>NZ_JAWYAJ010000332.1:0-18528 GCF_034124845.1 Robinsoniella sp. | reverse complement strand
CCACAAAGTGTGACGCACAGCTGCCAGAAAGCAATTTTAAAACACGCTCTAGTACAGCGTTGCACAAATACGCTCCAAAGGACGGGTCCGGACAAAGAAGTACTGTAAAAAGCTTCTTTGTCCGGGCTCGTTCTTTATGTATAGATTTAAATCCCTAAAATCCGCACAATTTCATTGAATTTTGCTAAGAAATATAATATAATAAACAATTAAAGTAAGTAGAATTGTAACGTATCGGCAGGTAAGCGCATTTACTGCGGTGACTGTGAGAAATCCAGAGCGTGTATGAAAAATCATTCCCTTCATCTGCACGCCCCACTTTGCGGTATATTTGCCCCGAATTCAGGTTACAGAAGATACGAAAAGGATACGCAGAATTATATTATAATGATCAGATCATTATTTAAAAAATAGATTGGAGAATCATGAACTACGAAGAAGCAAGAGTATATTTAGACAATGCGGCTAAATACGGAAGTGTACTTGGTCTTGACAACATGAAGGAAATGCTCGCAAGGCTTGATAATCCCCAGGATGAATTAAAGTTTATCCATATTTCAGGAACCAATGGCAAGGGCAGCGTACTGGCATATCTGTCAACTGTCCTAAAGGAAGCCGGCTACCGGGTAGGACGTTATATTTCACCCACCCTGTTCCGGTACCGTGAAAGAATCCAGGTAAATGAGGTTTTTATTGAGAAGGATTCTCTGGCGGCACATGTGGCAGAAATAAAAGCGGTGGCAGATGCCATGGAAGAGGAAGGGCTTCCCCATCCTACTTCATTTGAGATTGAAACGGCGTTGTCCTTTTTATATTTCAAAGAAAAAAAATGTGATATTGTTGTTTTGGAAACAGGGCTTGGAGGATTGGACGACGCAACCAATGTGATCACAACCACGGTTATGGAGGTCATTGCATCGATTAGTATGGATCATATGGGGATACTTGGCGAAACCATTGCGGAAATTGCAGCTAAGAAAGCCGGTATTATAAAGCCGGATACCCTGGTAGTCACGATGCAGCAGAAGAAAGAGGCCATGCAGGTAGTACTAGATACTGCAAAGGAGAAAAACTGTCAAGTGATGATTGCGTCTCCCAAAAATGCAAAAGATATTCATTACGGGTATGAGGAACAATCTTTTACCTACGGAGGATATGACAATCTGAAGATCTCCCTGGCAGGTAGTTATCAGGTTGCCAATGCAGTGCTGGCAGTAGAAGCGGTAAATGGACTAATACGGCTGGGATACCGGATTACCCAGGAAGTTCTGCGCAGTGCATTTGCCCATACAAGATGGCCGGGGCGCTTTACCTTGATTCGCAGGGAGCCGGTATTCATCATTGACGGAGCACATAACCGGGACGCGGCACAGGTATTAAAAGAATCCATAGAACTGTACTTTCCGGATAAAAAAATATATTATATAATGGGTGTTTTTAAAGATAAAGAATACAGAGAAATATTAAAAACCACCGCTCCATATGCGGAAGCAATTATTACAATCGAAACTCCACATAACGACAGGGCACTGCCGGCACAGGAACTGGCAGCAGTGGCATCAGAGTACCATAAGCATGTAGAAGCAGCGGACAGTATGAAAGATGCACTTAAGAAGAGCCTGTCAATGGCGGGAAAAGACGATGTGATCATTGCCTTTGGTTCCCTTTCTTTTTTAGGAGAGATTACCAGAGATATGGGAGAAAGTGAGGATTTACGATAATGATAGATCAGGATAAAATCAAAGAAGGCGTCAGACTTATTTTAGAAGGAATCGGCGAGGACATCACAAGAGAAGGACTGATAGAGACGCCGGACCGTATTGCAAGAATGTATACGGAGATTGTAGGCGGAATGGAAGAGGATGCGGCGGAGCATCTTGGCAAACGCTTTCATGTGAAAAATAACGAAATGGTACTGGAAAAAGACATTACATTTTACTCTACCTGTGAACATCATATGCTTCCGTTCTTTGGAAAAGCACATATTGCATATGTGCCAAATGGTTCTGTGGTAGGACTCAGTAAAATTGCAAGAACGGTAGAAGTATTCGCAAAGCGCCTGCAGCTGCAGGAACAGCTGACTGCTCAGATCGCAGATGCATTTATGGATAACCTGGATCCCCAGGGAGTTATGGTAATGGTGGAAGCTGAGCATATGTGCATGACTATGCGGGGAATTAAAAAGCCGGGTTCCAAAACCGTAACGGTGGTTACCAGAGGTGTTTTTCAGGATAACGAAAAACTTCAGAATACGTTTTATCAGATGTTGAGGTAGGCAAAATAGATGGATCGGGTAAATGAAATATTAGTAAACCGGACCTACCGGGATTGTCTGGGAAAAATTCGTGTATGTGAAGCGGACCGGATCTTCTGCAAGCATGATATGGCACATTTTATGGATGTGGCAAGACTTGCGTATATCCTAAATCTAAGAGAAGGACTGAATATCAAAGAGGAGCGGATCTATGCGGCCGCTCTTTTACACGATATAGGGAGACACGAGCAGTATATGGACGGTACGCCTCATCAGGAGGCAAGTGCCAGGATTGCCCCCGGGATTTTAAAGGAGTGCGGTTTTACAGAGGCTGAGAGCATGGAGATTATAAATGCAATTGCCCAGCATAGAAACAGCGGGATTAAAAATGAAAAGAGTCTCGCAGGCATTATCTACCGGGCAGATAAGATGTCCAGAAGCTGCTACGGATGCCAGTCTGAAAAACAGTGCAGCTGGAGTGCTGAAAAGAAAAATATGAAAATAGAATTATAAATATTGCAGAACAGAATATAAAGGTGGTTAGAGACGGGATGAGAATAGGCAATCGGGATTTTGATGTAGATAAACATACTTATATTATGGGCATATTAAATGTTACGCCGGATTCCTTTTCCGATGGCGGAAAATGGAATGATGAGGATGCTGCACTAAAGCATGCTGAGGAAATGATTGAGGAAGGTGCCGATATCATCGATATCGGAGGAGAATCCACCAGACCGGGGTATACCCTGCTGTCTGATGAAGAAGAAATTGCACGTGTGGTTCCGGTAATTCAGGCTGTGAAAAGCCGTTTTGATGTTCCGGTATCCATCGATACTTATAAAAGCCATGTAGCCAGAGCGGCACTGGAAGCAGGAGCAGATCTGGTAAATGATATCTGGGGCCTGAAGTATGATCAGGAACTGGCTGGGGTCATCGCTAAATATCAGGTGCCCTGTTGTCTGATGCATAACCGCAGGGAAGCAGACTATCAGGATTTTATGAAGGATATGCTGCAGGATCTGAGAGAAACGATCTCCATAGCAAAAAAGGCTGGTATTCCAGACCAGAATCTAATTTTAGATCCCGGCGTGGGATTTGGTAAGACGTATGAAAATAATCTGGAAACGATCAACAGGCTGGAGTATATGCATGAACTGGGCTATCCGATCCTACTTGGAACTTCCAGAAAATCAGTGATTGGACTGACCCTGGATCTCCCTGCATCTGAGAGATTGGAGGGAACCCTCGCCACAACCGTAATAGGTGTCATGAAAAAAGCTGCATTTGTAAGAGTACATGATATCCGGGCAAATGCGAGAATTATCAAGATGACTGAGGCAATTACCGGGCGTGCCGGAAGCGGGAGGAATACATGGACAAAATAAAAATCAAAGATCTGGAAATATACTGCCACCACGGTGTCTTTCCGGAAGAAAATACACTGGGGCAGAAGTTTGTTGTTTCGGCAACCCTGTATACGGATACCAGAGAAGCGGGAATGAATGATGACTTAACCAAATCCATCCATTATGGAGATGTGAGCCATTTTATTACGGAGTTTATGCAGAACCATACTTTTAAGCTTATTGAAACGGTTGCAGAAAAACTGGCGATGGAATTGTTGATCGAGGTAGCCAATTTAAAAAAGGTAAAGCTGGAGGTTAAGAAGCCCTGGGCACCGGTTGGACTTCCCTTGGATACCGTAGCGGTGGAAATAAAGAGAGGGTGGCATACGGCTTATATTGCCATTGGATCCAATATGGGGGACAAGAGTTCCTATCTGCAGGGAGCCGTAAAATCCCTGGATGAACTCTACGGCTGCCAGGTAGAAAAAGTATCGGAACTGATTACCACAGCGCCTTATGGCGGGGTAGAACAGGATGAATTTTTAAACGGAGCACTGAAGCTCAAAACTCTTTTTACACCGCAGGAATTGCTGGAAAAGCTCCATGAAATAGAATTGGAAGCAGGCAGGGAGCGGGTAATCCGCTGGGGTCCCAGAACCCTGGATCTGGATATTCTGCTGTATGATGACATCATTTTGGATACGGAAGATCTGCACATTCCACATATTGAAATGCATTTAAGAGACTTTGTATTGGAGCCGATGGTTCAGATTGCGCCATATAAGAGACACCCGCTGCTAAAGAAAACAATGGAACAGTTAAAGGGAGAATTAAATGACTGATTTAACAGAATTAAGAGATGAGATTGACCGTATTGACAAGGAAATGGTTGCATTGTTTGAAAAAAGAATGAGTGTCAGCAGCCAGGTTGCGGAATACAAGATTGATACCGGTAAGAAAGTATTTGATAAAGCAAGAGAAGCATCCAAAATAGAAGCAGTTACCCAAATGACCCACAATGACTTTAATAAACATGGCGTGGAAGAGTTATTCCAGCAGATCATGGCTATGAGCCGGAAATTGCAATATCAGCTTCTGGCACAAAAAGGTGCAGTGGGAAGACTGCCGTTTATCGAAGTGGAAGAGATCCAAAAAGAGAATATAAGGGTGGTATTCCAGGGAGTGGAAGGGGCATACAGCCATGCCGCCATGAAGGAGTATTTTGGAGACAAGGTAAATGCTTTTCATGTGGAAACCTGGAAAGATGCCATGGAAGCAATTGCAGAAGGCTCTGCAGATTATGCGGTTCTTCCAATCGAAAATTCTACAGCCGGAATCGTAAATGATATGTATGACCTGCTGGTAGATTTTGAAAATTATATTGTGGCTGAGCAGGTGATCCGCTGTGAACATAAGCTGCTCACGGTTCCGGGTACAAAGCTGGAAGAAGTAAAAACCGTCTATTCCCATCCCCAGGGGCTGATGCAGTGCAAGCAGTTCTTAGACCAGCACAGAGGTTGGAAACAAGTTCCGCTTGACAATACGGCAGTAGCGGCTAAGAAGGTTTCGGATGACCGGGATAAAACTCAGGCAGCCATAGCCAGTGCCTTTGCCGGTGAATTTTTTGAACTGCAGGATATGGGCGTTCAGGTATGCTACAACGAAGTCAATTCCACCAGATTTATTATTGCCACCAACCAGAGGATCTTCCGAAAGGATGCGGATAAAGTCAGCATTTGTTTCGAAGTGCCTCATAAGAGCGGTTCCCTGTATAACATGCTTTCTCATTTTATATACAATAATCTGAATATGAGCAAAATAGAATCCAGGCCCATACCGGGCAAAAACTGGGAGTACCGGTTCTTTATTGATTTTGAGGGGAATTTAAGTGACAGTGCAGTAAAAAATGCACTTCGGGGTATTCGTGAAGAAGCAATCAATATGAAGATATTAGGAAATTATTAGAGTTAAAGGAATTTCAATCATGCGCTGGGGCGTGCAGATGACGGGAATGAATTTTCAAACACGCTCTAAAGAAAGGCAAGGCAGTTAAAATGGCAGGAGTAAATGAATTAATTGTATACAGAAACTTTGAGCAGGGACAGGTACTGGAGGATATGACCTGGATTATGGAGCATTTTAATAATGAATATTATAATGCGGAGGATATCCGGGCGTTATTTTATGACTGCATACACGGTTTGGTAGAACTGGCGGGCAGCTATGGGTTTTCAAAAAATCTCTGGCATAATTACCTCACCTTTCTGCTGGTAAATAATGAAAATACCTTTAGCACAGCCTGTGAGATTGTAGGACCCGTGGATGGCAGTATCAATGCCTTAGTGCGTCATGATTTTGAAATCATTAAGGAGCTGTTTGATTATGATTTTGGTCCGGTGGAAAAATATCTACAGGTGAACTGCTTTGGTTTTATTAGTAATTACCAGAATATTAATGAAAACAGCAAAATGTTCAATAAAAGAATTCGGGACCGCATCTGCGATCTGAGCGTAAAGCTTGGAAATGCCAGAAGCATTGATGAATTCATGGAGGATATGACTACCTTTTACAAAGACTTCGGCGTAGGTAAGCTTGGTCTTCATAAAGCGTTCCGCGTGGCACATGAAGAAGATGGGGTACATATTGTGCCCATTACCAATATTGCCCATGTACATCTGGACGATCTGGTAGGATATGAAATTGCAAAAAAGAAACTTATAGATAATACGGAGGCGTTTGTCCAGGGCAGAAAAGCAAACAACTGCCTGCTGTTCGGAGATGCCGGCACCGGAAAATCTTCCAGTATCAAAGGCATATTAAATCAGTACTATGATCAGGGGCTGCGCATTATTGAAATATATAAACACCAGTTCCAGGATTTAAATGAAGTCATTGCCCAGATCAAGAATCGAAATTATAAGTTCATCATATATATGGATGATTTATCTTTTGAAGAGTTTGAGATTGAGTATAAATATCTGAAGGCTGTAATCGAGGGAGGTCTTGAGAAAAAGCCGGATAACATACTGATCTATGCCACCTCAAACCGCAGGCATCTGGTACGTGAACAATTCAGTGATAAAGAGGGCCGCAGAGATGACCTTCATTCATCCGATACGGTACAGGAGAAGCTGTCTCTGGTATACCGGTTCGGCGTTAAGATTTTCTTCTGTGCTCCGGACAAAAAAGAATTCCAGAAGATTGTCCGGACACTGGCAGAGCGATATCATATAAATATGAAAGAGGAAGATCTGCTGCTGGAAGCAAATAAATGGGAACTGCAGCATGGCGGTCTGTCAGGACGTACAGCACAGCAGTTTATCGATTATTTATTAGGTCAGATACAGGATTAAACACAAACTATATGGGGGTGATATCGTGACTATGGCAACTTATGCTGCAATTGATGTGGGATCTTATGAAATAGAAATGAAGATTTTCGAACTTTCATCCAGGCGGGGAATGCGTGAAATCGACTGCATCCGCCACCGGATGGAATTGGGGAAGGATGCTTACCGCACAGGGAAGATCAGTGTGGAACTGGTGGAAGAACTCTGCAGTGTACTGCAGGATTTCCTACTGATCATGAAAAGCTACCGTGTAGACGCTTTTCGTGCCTGTGCCACCAGTGCAGTCCGGGAAACCAAGAATAAGTTAATTATGCTGGATTATATCGAAAAACGCACCGGCATTAAAATTGAAGTCCTGGGAAATTCAGAGGAACGATTTCTGGATTACAAATCCATTGCATCCAGAGAAGCGGAATTTGCAAATATTATTCAAAAAGGAACTGCCATTCTGGATGTGGGAGGCGGCAGTATGCAGATTTCCCTGTTTGATAAAGACAGCCTGGTAACCACACAGAACATCCGCCTTGGCAATATGCGTATCCGGGAACGTCTGTCCGATATGGAAAATCAAACGCCTCATATGGAAGTTCTCATCGAAGAACTGATTAACAATGAGGTACTGGGTTTTAAGAAGTTATATTTGAAGGAAAGAGAGATCCAGAATGTAATTCTCATTGGGGACTATATTTTGGATCTTACCAAAAAATCCTTTTTGACAAAAGAAGAATTTTTGACTCTTTATGATACCGTGATCTGTAAATCACCGGAGGATATAGCAGAGACATATGAGATTCCCTATGAAAGTGCATCTCTGATTATTCCATCGGTCATCATCTATAAGCGCCTGTTAGAAGAAATGGAAGCAGAGGCCATCTGGGTGCCCGGCGTTTCCCTGTGTGACGGCATGGCATATGAATTTGCACAGAAGAATAAAATAATCAAATCACTTCATAATTTTGACAATGATATTATTGCCGCTGCCAGAAATATCTCCAAACGGTACCAATCCAACAAAGGACACATTAAAGCCCTGGAAGATCTTGCAATACCCATTTTTGATAAATTGAAAAAAGTCCATGGTATGAATGCCAGGGACCGGCTGCTCCTTCGGATCGCGGTGATACTTCATGGTTGCGGAAAGTACATCAGCCTCTCAAACGTTGCGGAATGTTCTTACAGTATCATTATGGCAACAGAGATTATCGGCCTCTCTCATGTAGAACGGGAAATCATCGCAAATGTGGTAAAATATAATACCATGGATTTCTCTTATTACGATGTGACAGAAGGACGGATAACGGAGATCAGCAAAGATGAATACTTAAGGATTGCCAAGTTAACCGCTATTCTCCGTGTAGCGAATGCTCTTGACCGCAGCCACAAACAGAAGTTCCGGGATGTCAGGCTGGCGTTTCGGGAAAATGAATTATTGATTATCGCAGAAACCCAGGAAGATATCACATTGGAAAAGGGACTGTTTCAGGAAAAAGCTGATTTTTTCCAGGAAGTATTCAGCGTGCGGCCAGTGATTAAACAGAAAAAATTAATGTAACAGGGGGGAGACAGATGGAACAAATCGATTATACAAAACCTGAATTTTATACCAACCGGGAATCCAGCTGGGTAGGATTTAATGACAGAGTCCTGAGCGAAGCCAGGGATAAATCCCTTCCGTTATTCGAACGGTTGAAATTCTTAAGTATTACAGCATCCAACCTGGATGAATTTTTTATGATCCGTGTGGCATCTTTAAAAGACATGGTGCATGCCGGTTATACGAAAAAAGATATCGCAGGCTTAACGGCCACCGAACAGATCGACATGATTTTAGATGAAGTGCATGAGTTGGTAAACTTACAGTACTCCACTTATAACCGTTCTCTTTTGCCGGCTTTAAAGCAGCAGGGACTGGAAGTAGTAGTCTGCCATGAGGATTTAAGCAAAGAACAGGGTGCATTTGTTGATCAGTATTTTGAAGAAAATGTCTATCCGGTACTGACTCCAATGGCTATGGATTCTTCCAGGCCATTTCCTTTGATCCGTAATAAATCTTTGAATATCGGGGCATTGATTTCAAAAAAGGGAGAGACGGAGTTTGCTACGGTTCAGGTTCCTTCCGTACTGCCCAGGATTATCCGCCTGCCGGAGGGGAAAAAGGGAGAAAAAAGGGTAATCCTTCTGGAAGAAGTCATTGAGCGTAATATCCAGAAGCTGTTCTTAAATTATAACGTAATCTGTGCCCATCCCTACAGAATCATGCGAAATGCAGACTTAACCATTGATGAAGATGAGGCTGCAGACCTCTTAAAAGAAATACAGCGCCAGCTGAAAAAGCGCCAATGGGGTGAGGTCATCCGCCTGGAAATCGAAGATAAGATGGATAAACATCTCCTGAAGGTGTTAAAGAAAGAATTTGGCATTAAAGAAGAAGAGATCTTTACCATCAATGGTCCCCTGGATCTGACTTTCCTGATGAAAATGTACGGACTGGACGGATTCGACCATTTGAAATATGAATCCTATCATCCCCAGCCTGTTCCCGATATGATGGGTGATGAGGATATCTTTACCCAGATCCGCAGTGGAGATATTCTGCTCCATCATCCATTTATGACCTTTAATCCGGTAGTAGACTTTGTGAAGCAGGCGGCAAAAGATCCTGATGTTCTGGCTATTAAGCAAACACTGTATAGGGTCAGCGGAAATTCACCGATTATCGCTGCGCTCGCACAGGCTGCTGAAAACGGCAAACAGGTATCGGTTCTGGTAGAATTAAAAGCCCGTTTTGATGAAGAAAATAATATTGTATGGGCGAAAATGCTGGAGAAAGCCGGGTGCCATGTAATCTATGGACTGGTGGGATTAAAGACTCACAGCAAGATTACTCTGGTGGTCCGCAGAGAAGAAGACGGAATCCGCCGTTATGTCCATCTGGGAACCGGGAATTACAATGATGCTACGGCAAAGTTATATACTGACTGCGGACTTTTGACCTGTTCAGAACCCATCGGGGAAGATGCAACGGCTGTATTCAATATGCTTTCCGGTTATTCTGAGCCAAAGAGCTGGAATAAGCTGGCAGTGGCGCCGATCTGGCTGAGAAACCGATTCTTAAAACTGATTCGGCGAGAGACCAGAAATGCGTTGGAAGGGAAACCGGCACATATTATCGCTAAAATGAATTCTCTATGTGATAAAGATATTATTGCAGCCCTTTATGAAGCATCGGCGGCTGGCGTAAAAGTTGATCTGATTATTCGGGGAATCTGCTGTCTGAAGGTAGGGATTCCGGGTGTGAGTGAGAATATTACGGTTCGTTCAATCGTAGGCAACTTTTTGGAACACAGCCGTATCTTCTATTTTTACCACAATGGGAGCAAAGAGGTCTATATGGGAAGTGCGGACTGGATGCCCCGTAACCTGGATAAACGTGTGGAAATCCTCTTCCCCGTTGAAAGTGAGCGTCTGAAGATGGAAGTGATTCACATTCTCCAGATTCAGCTGGAAGATAACGTGAAAGCACATATTTTACAGCCGGACGGAAGCTATGAAAAAGTGGACAGAAGAGGCAAGGTTAAAATGAATTCCCAGGAATATTTTTGTGAAGAAGCAGTGGAGAGAGCGGCAAAACCAGAAGACGTTGTGAAAGACCGGGTATTTATTCCGGCTGCACCTATTGACAGCTGAATATAAAAAGGGGATTTTGTATTGAAAGAGCTTTAAATATGGATTTGATATTGAAGGAGATTTAAGAAGTGGATTCGGTATCGAAGAGCTTTAAAAGTGGATTTCGTATTGTCGAGATTTAAAAACGTGATTCGATATTGAAAGAGCTTCAAAAAGTGGATTTCATATAGAAAGTGCTTAAAAATAGATTTCGCATTGAAAGAAAAGAGTTTAAAAGTATGATTTAATTTAAAAAAGCAGGAAATAGGGAGCACATATCAATCCCTAAATCCTGCTTTTTTGTTAATACAAGAGAAATTTTTCAATCACTTCAGCAATACCGTCATGGTTATTGTCTTTTTGCGTTATGTAGTCTCCATATTTTTTTATATCTTCGGCTGCATTTTTCATAACGACGCCGATTTCCGCTGTTTCCAGCATTGAGATATCATTAGGAGCGTCTCCGGCAGCGATTGTGTTGCATTTGGGGATGCCCAGGATACCGCATAATACTTCAATAGCATGTCCTTTTGACATTCCTGGTGCCACAAACTCCAGGTACTGGGGACAGGAAAAGATATATTCCGTCTTCCCGGCTGCCCAATCTGCAACGGATTCCTGGAAATGCACCAGTTTATCATGATTTTCATAGTCAATAACGATTACTTTCCCAGGCTCCGTGGTTAATTCTGTCATGACATCCGGTACAATTCTGGAGGTCAGGTTCGTAAGAGATTCGTATCTGTGCAGTGCAGGAGTATCGTGTTCTGAGAGAATATGGGTGTCTGAATAGGTTTGGGAATGCAGTCCCTGTGCGTGTGCAGCATCTAAGAGATAGCGGACATAGTCAAGGGGAAGCGTTTCTTTATAAACCGTTTTTTTATGATATAAGTCATAGATTTCTGCGCCGTTAAATGCAATTGCATAGCAGCCGTCCTGTGTTAAACCCAGTTCTTTGGAAAGTACAATCGCGCTGGCTAGAGGACGTCCGGTGGTAATTACAATCTTATGTCCCTGCTTTAATGCCTTTTGGATAGCTTTCTGGTTGCCTGGGGTAATTTCTTTGTCATCATTTAATAGGGTACCGTCCAGGTCCAAAAATAAGATTTTCGTTTTCTTTTCATTTTCCATAAAATCTTCCAGTGCTTCATCGCTGTCACTGATCCAGATATCTTCCTCAGCAGCCGTCAATCCCAGATATTCACGTAAGGTACGCGTATCATCACTGAAATTCCACTTGCTGGTATAATCGAAAATTTCATCAAATTCAATTGACCCGTTCATATATAATTCACGAAATGTCATAATTCCTCCATTTGGATGCCTGCGGGCACCTGCTTATTTGTTGGGTATAAAAAATACACTCTGAAAATTATTATACCTAAAAGTGGAGGAGAAGACAAGGAAAATGAAACGAAAAAAGTTTTTCAAAACATGTGGATTACCCCGTGGGGGTATGTGATAACTTATGGAATGACTCAGAAACGGTTTGAAGATTCCACCCGCTTGTATTCTCGCTCAATAGGGGGTATACTAAAAAGGACAAAAAAGCATATTTAAGACGTGGATAGAGTAACAGAAAGGCGTATTGCAGTTCTGCCTGCAGTACGAAAGGTAATGCAAATGAAATATATAGATTTACATGTACATTCCAATTGTTCTGACGGCACTTTTACGCCGGCAGAGTTAGTAGATTATGCGGTTCGGAAAAATCTGGCAGCATTTGCGCTGACGGACCATGATACTACAGCGGGGCTGGAAGAGGCATTTGAAGCAGCCAAAGAAAAAGAAATAGAAGTAATTCCAGGGATTGAGTTTTCTACAGAATATATGGGGCGGGATATTCATATTGTGGGATTGGAATTCGATTATAAAAGTCCTGTATTTATAAGCCAGACCCGGAGATTCCAGGATTCCAGGGATATACGTAACCGGAAAATGATACAGAAACTGCGGGAGGGTGGAATTGATATTACCTGGGAGAAGATGAAGGAGCGGTATCAGGATGCAGTATGGACAAGGGCTCATTTTGCAAGTTATCTTTTAGAATGTGGCTATGTGAAGGACATGCGCGATGCATTTAAGAATTATATCGGAGACGATTGCCCTTACTTTGTTCCCCGGGAAAAAGTGACACCTGTCCAGGCTGTCCGTCTGATCCGACAGACCGGAGGAATTCCGATCCTTGCACATCCGCTTCTGTATCATTTAAAAGAAGAAGAGATGGATACCCTGTTAGAGGAATTGAAAAAAGCGGGTCTCATTGGAATTGAAGCTATATATTCCACACACGCTGGTTTCGATGAAAGTACGGTTCGGCGCATGGCACGTCTGCATGGACTTCAAATCAGCGGCGGTTCTGATTTTCATGGTTCCCGTAAGCCTGGTATCGACCTGGGATGCGGAAGAGGTAATCTTAAAATATCCTATGATATTCTTAAGCAGTTGCGTGAGGCACGGGAAAAATAGTCAAAAACACCGCTGCAGTCGCCAAATGGACGCGCCAGCGTGTCCGTTTGGCTCGTTGCCCGCGGGAATAAAATAAAAATAAATAAAAAAAGGTAATTGACAAATCCTATGATATAGACTATGATATTTACATACCCCATAGGGGTATATGGAAGGAGGAATAGATATGAAGACAGAAGTCTATATCATAAAAGGAATGACGTGTGCATCCTGCAGCAGCGCAGTTGAAAGGGTTACCAGAAAGATGGATGGTGTAACGAGAAGCGATGTCAATCTGGCAACCAATAAGATGACCATTGAGTATGAAGAAGAGAAGGTATCGCCGGAAGATATCATGAACCGGGTGGAACGGGCAGGCTTTGCGGCGGAACAGGAAGTTTTAAAAGATGAAAAGAAAGTAAAGGAAGAAAAAGAGGAGCGGGAAGAAGCATCTCATAAGATCAAACGTAGACTGATAATCAGTATTGTACTTGCGGTTCCCCTGCTTTATATTTCCATGGGGCATATGATCCCGTTCCCGCTGCCACTGCCGGGATTCCTGGATATGCATGAACAGCCCCTGAACTTTGCATTAGCGCAGTTGATTCTTACCACATTTATATTAATCTGCGGAAGAAAATTTTATATAATCGGATTTAAAACATTATTTCGAGGACATCCAAATATGGACTCTCTGGTGGCAATCGGTACGGGAAGTGCCTATATTTACAGCCTTGTGATGACGGCATTAATACCATCATCCCATATGTACGTAGAGCGTCTGTATTATGAATCAGCAGCGGTAGTTGTAACACTTGTAATGCTTGGTAAATATCTGGAGAGCCGCAGTAAAGGAAAGACGTCGGAAGCAATTCAGAAATTAATGGAACTGGCTCCGGATGTAGCAGTGGTATTACGGGACAAAACGGAAATGGAAATTCCCACAACGGAAGTAAAAAAAGGTGATCTGTTATTGATCCGTCCCGGCAGCCGAGTTCCTTTGGATGGAGTGGTGGTCAGCGGAAGCAGCAGCGTGGATGAATCTATGCTGACGGGAGAAAGCATTCCGGTAGAGAAAAGTGCTGGCAGTGAAGTGATTGGCGGCAGTATAAATTATAACGGATCCATGCAGGTAGAAGTAACCCATACGGGCAGTGATACTACATTGGCTAAAATCATTAAACTGATGGAAGATGCGCAGGGCAAGAAAGCGCCAATATCCAAACTGGCAGATACCGTGGCGGGGTATTTTGTACCGGCAGTTATTGTAATTGCAGTTGTTGCAGCAATTATCTGGGCTTTGGCTGGGCATGATCTGGCGTTTGTTTTAACCATATTCGTATCCGTATTAGTAATTGCATGCCCATGCGCCCTGGGACTGGCAACACCTACCGCAATTATGGTTGGTACAGGGCTTGGTGCCAAGTACGGAATCCTGATTAAGAGCGGGGAAGCTTTAGAAATCACCCATAAAATTGATGCCGTTGTTCTGGATAAGACAGGAACCGTTACAGAAGGAAAACCAAGAGTTGTTGAAATCGTAAGTCCTGATATGGACGCAGAGGAATTGCTGCGGATTACGGCATCCTGTGAGCGGGATTCCGAACATCCTCTGGGAAGAGCAATCGTAGAAGATGCGAAAAACAAAGGGATTGCATTAACAGAGCCGGAAGCATTTGAAAGCATTACCGGAAAAGGAATTAAAGCAGAATTTGCAGGAGATGAAGTATATATTGGAAATGAACGGATGATATCAGACCTGGGGATCGATCTGGGCAGTATGAAGCAGTCAGCAGATTCAATCGCAGATAAAGGCCAGACACCAATGTTTGTAGTAATTGGAGGGGCGCTTAAAGGGATTGTCAGCGTAGCCGATACCATGAAGGAAACCAGTACCAAGGCAATTGATGATATGAAGAAACTGGGGATCACCGTGACCATGCTTACAGGCGACAATAAACGAACGGCCCAGTATATTGGAAAACAGGCACACGTGGATCATGTAATTGCAGAAGTACTTCCTGGTGATAAAGCAGCAGTGGTAGCCGACCTGCAGAAACAGGGCAAAAAAGTCATGATGGTTGGAGACGGCATCAATGATGCTCCTGCACTGGTGCAGGCTGACGTGGGAACTGCAATCGGAAGCGGCAGTGATATTGCTATGGAATCCAGTGATGTGGTATTAATGAGATCAGATCTGCAGGATGTATACCGGGCTATCAAACTGAGTAAAGCCACAATCCGGAATATCAAAGAGAATCTGTTCTGGGCATTTATTTTTAATACCATTGGAATTCCGGTGGCAGCCGGTGTATTGTATGCATTTGGCGGACCGCTGCTGAACCCTATTTTTGCAGGGCTTGCAATGTCCTTCAGTTCCGTTTTCGTAGTCAGCAACGCGCTTCGCCTGAAACGGCTGAAGTTATAAAAAAGATGAAGAGGTGGACAGATGAGCGAAGAAATATGTAATTGCGAAAAACATAAGCATAGGGAAGATAAGGAATATAAGGATCTGGTTTACCGTCTGAACCGTATCGAAGGGCAGATACGGGGAATTAAGAACATGGTGGAAGAAGAGCGGTATTGTGTGGACATTTTAACACAGGTTTCCGCCATCCAGTCAGCGCTGAACAGTTTCAATAAAAGCCTGCTGGCAAATCATATTAAATCCTGTGTGGTGGAAGATATACGGGGTGGAAATGACGAAGTAGTGGATGAATTGTGTAAAACCATTCAGAAGCTCATGAAATAGAAATTCTAAAATGAATTTATAGATAAAAATAATAATGAAAAAGGAGTGTAAATTATGACAGTATTAAAAGTAGAGGAAATGCATTGCGAAAAATGCGTAGAAAGAATCAGTAAAGCTTTTGACAAGGCAGGACTTACCTATGAAGTAAACCTGGCAGATAAAACAGTTTCCATTGACGGATGTGAAAAATGTATTGCTACCGCAAAAGAAATTCTGGATGATCTGGGTTTTTAGAACGTACTTTTGTATTATTTTCTGACAAACGTACATCACAGTTGGTGAAAGATTTGCCCCGGATGAAGACCGACAAGCGTGCTATGTAACCTGAATTCGGGGCAAATGTTGAGATAAGGCAGAAAAAGAAGGGATTCTTATATGAATGAATCACTTCTTTTTTAATCGTTATAAGTATGCACATCTGTATGGAACAATTAAAAATGGAAGAGGTGGCGAAATTGAAGCACAAAGCGAAAAAGGAAGACAAGATCAAAATTATCCACAGCACAGAATTTGATGATTTCAACGATGGAGATATTCTGATGGTCAATGACACCTGGTACGGCGGTGTCTGGGCGAAAGATGAAGCTGGAGTATCCGTGGCTGTAAATGAGGATGCTTATGAGATTTTAGAAGCGGCAACATGCAACAAATTAGAAGAAAAGAAAAATCACGATGCAGTGGTAATGGATCAGTTTACAATCATGCATGGAAATGAATGGATGCAGCCGGATAAAATTAAAAATCTGCTGGGTCAGACTTACTGGGCAAATGCCAGGGATATGGAAACCATAAAAAAGTCAATTGACAATTCTCTGTGTTATGGAGCATTTCGCATTGACAATGGGGAACAGATTGCATTTGCACGTGTGCTGACAGATTATGCCACGACCTTTTATCTTTGCGATGTGGTGGTAGATGAACAATACCGGGGAGCTGGCATAGGGAAGGCTTTGCTTACGGCAATCCAGGAAAATGAGGAAATATCCTCTTTGCGAGGAATATTGGCAACACAGGATGCCCATGAATTTTATAAGCAGTTCGGTTTTGTGGATGAGGACAGAACTTTTATGGGAAAGCCCAGAATAGCACCCGATAAAAAGGAGGAAGATTAGCATGCAGGAGTGCATTAATGGAATACAACTCCATTATGAAGTGAGAGGAGAGGGAAAGCCGGTCATCATGCTTCACGGCTGTGGATGTGATTACCGGTTAATGTCCGGATGTATGGAACCGGTATTCCAGGGGCATCAGGGATATCAGCGTATCTATATAGATTTACCCGGGATGGGAGAGACAAATGCCCCGCTTTCAGCCGGAAGTTCAGATAAGATACTGGAAACTTTAATAGCATTTATTAACAAAATGACGAATGGACCATTCCTGATTGCGGGAGAATCCTATGGGGGCTATCTGGCAAGGGGGATTGTGACCAGGTTATACAAGGATGTAGACGGGCTCCTTATGATTTGTCCGGTAATCGTACCAAAGCATAGCAAGCGTAATGTGCCGGAAAAAGCAGCCTTGATGTATGATGAAACATTTTTAAGGGGACTCTCTCAGGAAGAAAGAGAAGCTTATTGCGGATATGCAGTAGTTGCAAACCAGGATGTCTATCAGCGTTTCCGGGATGACATTCTTCCAGGCCTGAAAATGGCAGATACACCTTTTATAGAAACGCTGCAGAATAACTATGCTTTTTCCTGGGATATAGATAGGATAAGCCGAGAATTAAAATTTGAGAAACCCGTTCTATTACTTGCCGGGCGTCAGGATAACTGCGTAGGATATGAGGATTTATGGAACATCATGGGAGATTACCCCAGGGGAACATTTGCAGTACTGGATATGGCGGGGCATAATTTGCAGATTGAGCATCCGGGGTTATTCCATTCACTTGTGAAGGAGTGGATACAGAGGACAGAAGTAAGCAGTACATAAATCGGAAATCAATAAGTGAAAACTAAGCCAAAAAGTATCTTTTCTTTCTAGGGGAGAAGATACTTTTTGCTTAACTTCATGGAAGTATGTTATTATTTGTTCAATAAGTAGATGGATAAATTCAAGTATGCTGCAAATATGCACCATAGAAGATATGGGATCTGCAAATAAGCAGCCAAAGGATCGATTTTGTAGAATTTCATGATCATTACAATAATAACTGCAATTAATAGGAGCAACCAGACAAAAGCGAATAAGTAAAGCTGCAGGTTAAAAAAGATCAGACTCCAGAAAAAATTAAGAGTTAGCTGCAATGCATACCAAAATAATGCATTTTTTGTATCTTCACTACCGGAAGTAATGATAAGATAGCAGGAAATTCCCATTAAAATATACAAAATAGTCCATACAATGGGAAATATTGCACCGGGAGGGCTGACAGATGATTTATTCAGCATTTCATAGGCAGCTGATGGGCTGCGGGTCAGCAGGGCGGATATCTGCCCGACTGCCAGCGGAATTAAGATGCTGATCCATAATTTATCAAATTTAATCTTCATATTTTAATCCTGTTTCTTTCAATATATGTAGCAAATGTTGTATATATGAAGGAAATATGGAAGAAACTCCTGTCTGAAAGGTAAATAAGGGATTATAAAAAGATTATGGAGTAATTATAGAAAATGAACAGATAGTAATATATTTGAGCAAAAAAATAAGCGGGTGATGGGAATCGAACCCACGTATCCAGCTTGGAAGGCTGGTGTTCTA